>JALNXR010000232.1 GCA_023230265.1 Bacteroidales bacterium
ATCTGTATCTTTTAATTTTGAACAGGAGATGCAAAAATTCCCGGAGGATCGAAAAGAACTGCTTGAATCTTGAACCCGGGGGTACCTGCAAAACCTTTACCCGGTATCTTCCCTGAAGTATTTCGATATCCCCCTTTACAAAAGATGAAAGGGTAGTGCAGACAAATAAAACACTCTCTTTTCCTGATAATGCCCTTACGTTACCTCTTAATACACTGTCTTTACTTGTTGATACAGTGTCTTTATTTGTAGATGCGGTGTCTATATTTGATAATACAGAATCTTTACCTGATAATACCCTGCCTTTTCCTGAAGAGTTGCCGGACATTTTATTACAATTTACAGTGTCAAATGTTTTAAAAAGAAGGATTAATTACAGGCACTAAAACAGTTGTTAAACAATTATAAAAGGCAGACCGGGTGCTGAGGCTATAATTTAATCTGCATCACTGCTTCTGAGACATTGATCATATAATCCCCGGCCTTCTCACACTCTTCAATAATGTCCATATAATGAATTCCTTCCAGGTATCCGTATGTTTTATTCTCCAGATTGCCCGGATGACAATCTTTTAAAGAGGTGCGTTTATTGTTGATTTCAAGTTCAAGCTCTTCTGCGGAGTCAATATTATGGATTTTGGTATAGCCCAACTCAAGGTTGTTGATCATTATCCTGAACGCTTCATCCAACAGATCAAGCATGGCGAAAACGTTCTGCTGTATATGTTCGTTAAAGAAAACTTTCTGGTTCTTTTTTCGTTTAAGAATCTGGGCAATATTAAGCCCGGAATCTCCTATACTCTCTATCTCACTGATAATTCTGTACATAGACTGTAACCGTCTCCCTCCCTCTTCGCTCAGTTCTCCTTCTGAGATTTTGTTCAGATATTTTGCAATCTCAATTTCTACCTTGTCTATAACATCTTCGTAATGTTCAAGTTTGGCTATCAGCCTGTCAAAGGCCCCTTTGTCATTCTCCTTGTCGCACTCAATGACAGCCTCCCTTGCATAGGTAAACTGTCTCTTTCCCAGTGTGGCAAAATTTACAATCTCGTGTTTAGCCTGTGTAAGGGATAGTTCCGATGTACTCAGAGGACCGCTCTGGATAAACTTAAGTCTAAAGGTTTCCTCACCCTTAGGTGGTTTTATGATATAGGTTACAGTTTTGACTATCAGAGGAGTAAACCATACAAGCAAGAGTGTGTTTGTAATATTGAAAAGGGAGTGAAGCATCGAAATTCCGTAAAGGGTCGCTCCTGATGAGAGAAAAGGATCCTCTCCGAAAAGAGAAGTTACAACAAACGAAACGCCGGATAGTATAGGTCTGTAGAAGATCAGCACCCATATAACCCCTGTGACATTAAAGAGAGAGTGTGCCAATGCTGCTCTTCTGGCCGAGACATTTGCCACTATTGCAGCCAGGTTTGCAGTGATGGTTGTTCCGATGTTCTCTCCCAGAACCATAGCTGCTGCTGCTTCAAAGGGGAGCCATCCATAGCTGGACATTACCAGCACCAGGGCCATTGTGGCACTGGAAGACTGCAAAATTATGGTAAGGAGTGTTCCTATGCCGACAAAGAAAATGGTTGACCAGAAACCATAGCTGGTCCACTCTTTGAGGAATTCAAACACTTCAGGAGTAGACTGGAGATCCGGAACGGAGTCTTTAAGAAATGCGAGACCCAGGAAAAGGAGAGCAAATCCCATTATAAATTCTCCCAGGGATTTGCGTTTCTTGGATTTAAACATCATAAGCGCAAACCCCAGCCCGACCAGAGGTATGGAGATTGCGGAAATATCCATTTTAAACCCCAAGAGGGTTACAATCCAGGCGGTTACCGTTGTGCCGATATTTGCTCCCATTATCACCCCGATTGATTGTGTGAGGGAAAGCAATCCGGCATTTACAAAACTTACCACCATTACAGTGGTGGCACTGGAGGATTGGATAATTGACGTAATAAAAAGACCTGTAAGAATTCTCTTGAGAGAGGTGGAGGTCATAGCTGCCAGAATGGAGCGCATTTTATCTCCCGCGACCTTCTGTAACCCTTCACTCATCAGGGTCATTCCGTATAGAAAAAGGCCGAGTGACCCGAGTAGTTTGAGTACCTGAAAGAGAGTATCCATAGTCAAGTTGTTTGCGCAAAGATAGAACAATTACCAGACCTTGCCACAGTTTTCGGCAAGTGGTTATCCTTCATCTTGTTACGAAGGGCATTTTTTCAGAATCCATGAGAATCAAAAATCTCTCAAAAAATGCCAAACGCATAGCCCTGATTTTCTTTTGCTTGCCGAAAACTGTGGCAAGGTCTCGTAATTTGATTAAATTTGTCCCAAACCTGCTGATTGAAGAGATTACACAATATATCAAAGAGGATCAAAAACTTGCCGGACAGCAACAGGAACATGCCACTCATAGACACAGGCTTACAAGTGAGTGACAAGAGTTTGTCTGTCAGTGTTTCTGTCAATGTACCTGTCTGTGAAAGGAACTTGACGGAAAAGAAAAGATCTGTTTCCTTCTCATTGACCGGATTTCTGTATGTCGTTCTGATCTCCTTGTCTTTCATCTTTATAGCCTTGACGGTGACGCCTCTGAAGGCACAATATTATTCTCTGGGGAACGATCCGGCAAGGCTTAAATGGAAACAGATCTCTTTTGACGGGTGGAAGGTGATATATCCCCAGGAGGCTGACTCTATGGCCAGAGTGTATGCTGCTCTGATTGAATCATCTTACCGGCATGTTCAAAAACCTCTTAAAGTGCAGAGCCGCCCTGTACCGGTCGTGCTTCATCCTTACAGTGTTTACAGTAACGGGGTGGTGACATGGGCTCCGGGAAGGGTTGAGATGATTACAACACCTCCGGTGAGCATGAGCTACTCTCAGATGTGGGACCGGCAGCTGGTAGTTCACGAACTCAGGCATGTTGCTCAGATCAGCAAATTTGAACATGGAGTCTTTAAACCTCTCTCCTGGCTGATAGGGGAGCAGGCGGCAGGTCTTGGTGTGGGGTTGTACCTGGATAAATTTACCCTTGAGGGTGATGCGGTGATTTCTGAGACAGAGTTCTCCTCTTCAGGAAGAGGGCGGGATCCATCGTTTCTTATGTTTTATAAAGCGGCTTTTCTGGAGGGTGATACCAGGAATCTTGAGAGATGGAAACTGGGTTCGGGGAAGAAATACACTCCTGATTATTACTCCCTTGGCTATTTTATCCATTCACATATCAGGACAAAAACAGCTAATCGCGACTACATAGGTGAGATATCTGAGAGCAAGATAAAGAACTTTTACAATCCTCTGGTCTCCCGCATTGCATACAGAAAGGTTACAGGGAAAACTCTGGAAAAGCACTTTGACCAGATTAAGAGAGAGTCTCTGAGCATCTGGAGCCGGGAGGATTCAGCAAGAGCCCCCTTTACCAATTATAAAATTCATTCAAAAAGCGGTAGAGACTATGTTTCCTATACCAATGTCGTGGCCGTCACTCCCGATGTTGCGACTGTTACTCCCGGTGTCGTGTCTACTACTCCCAATGTTGTGGCCGTTACTCCCGGTGTCGTGTCTGCTACTCCCAATGTTGTGGCTATTACTCCTGATGGTGCGGCTGTTACTCCCAATGTTGTGGCTATTACTCCTGATGGTGCGGCTGTTACTCCCGATTATCTTTATGCCGTTAAATGGGATATGCACGAACCCTCCAGGCTGGTGCTGCTGGGCGGTAACGGAAAAGGGGAGAAGAGGGTAACCTCTTTGGGCCATATCAATGGATCCCCTGTGGCAAAGGGCGGTAAGATTTTTTGGACAGAAAAAGTCCCGTCAATAAGATGGGAGCTTGAGAGCTACTCTGTTCTCAAGTGTTTTGATGCAAAAACCGGAAAGGTGACGAAACTTACCAAAAGAGGGGTTTTGTGCAGTCCGGCCTTCTCTTCCGGTGGAGATACACTTGCGATGGCGGAGTACCCCGCAACGGGGGGATCATTGCTGCAGCTTTTCATTTTC
>JALNXR010000233.1 GCA_023230265.1 Bacteroidales bacterium
CGTGGTTGAGGAACTCTCCAAGATATTGCCCCCGGTTATCGATGTTAAGCCTGTTAATATCGGTGTCAAACCACACAGGCTGACCTCCAAACTGGGAGACTCCTGCAGATTTTAGCTGAATTTTGTGTATCGGATTTTTACTCAGTATATTTCCCATAGACCCCCTGCCCTTAATTGCCAGTTGGGAAAAGTCAAATTCAAAAATAAGCTTTTTAAGTTTTGGCCTTGGCTTGAGGAATACTTTGAGAACTTCTGCCTCTCCGTTGGAGTTGGCAGTAAACCATATGACCTGTGAGCCCTCCTTACCCTGTGTAAGGTCGTACTCCTTATCCCTTGTGGCACCGGTCACTGCAAATCTCTTTACATAAAAACCGCCACCTTTACCGTTTTTGTACACAGTGTTGTAGATGCATCTCTCGTCATTCTTTTTGAAGACACCTACATATATTATATCCTTGCCAACAAAAACCTTCTCGCTGATCTTAATCACCTTGTATTTCCCCGATTTAAGAAAGACAATGATATCGTCAATGTCGGAACATTCACAAATGAACTCTGCATTCTCATCCTTTTTTAGATCCATACCAACAAACCCTTCAGCCCGGTTTGCATAGAGCTTTGCGTTAGTCGCGACAACTTTTGTTGCCTCAATTACCTCAAAGTTTGCAAGTTCTGTTTTTCTTGGGAAATTACTACCATATCTTTTTTTAAGCTGAGTGTAGTATCGTATGGTGTAGGCGGTGAGATGTGTCAGATTGTTTTGAACCTCCTCCATCTCAGAACATGTTTTGGCAAGTGAATCTTCCAGCTGTTTGATGTCAAAGGAGGAGATCTTTCTCACCGGTTTCTCCACCAGGCGCAGTACATCATCTCTCTCCACATCTTTTTTAAGTTGATCCCTGTATTTAAGAAGCTCATGGTGAACTGCTTCAATCTGATTATCCCAGCTTGCGGCATCTTTTTCAAGAAGACGGTAGATTCTTTGTTCAAAGAAGATCTTTTCCAGAGAAGTGTTGTGCCAGATCTCCCTGAGCTCTCCGAGTCTTATCTCCAGCTCCTGTCTGAGCAGTGACATAGTCATCTCTGTGTTGTGGCGGAGTATTTCGTCAACATCTGTGAAGCAGGGATGATTATCCTTAATTACGCAGGAGTTGAGTGAAAGAGACGTTTCACAATCCGTAAAGGCGTAGAGTGCATCAATGGTTTTGTCGGGGGATATATCGTTCTGGAGATGTACAACAATCTCGACACCTTCTGAGGTGTTGTCATCCACCTTTCTGATCTTTATCTTCCCTTTATCGTTGGCTTTAAGAATTGATTCTATCAGTTTTGAGGTAGTTTGTCCGTAGGGAAGTTCAGTAATGGAAAGAGTCCTTTTATCCAGTTTGGTAATCTTTGCCCTTACCTTTACAATCCCCCCCCTGAGTCCCCGGTTATATCTCGAGCAATCTGCAAGGCCTCCGGTCGGGAAATCAGGATAAAGAGTGAATTCCTTATTGTTCAGGCAGGCAATCGAAGCTTCTATCAGTTCATTGAAATTGTGAGGCAAAATCTTAGTTGTCAGCCCTACAGCTATGCCCTCCACTCCCTGGGCCAGAAGCAGCGGAAATTTTACAGGCAAAGTAACCGGTTCCTGGTTCCTCCCGTCATAGGATCTCATCCATTTTGTTGTCTTGGGATTGAATACCACCTCATTGGCAAACTTTGTGAGCCTGGCCTCTATATACCTTGGGGCTGCTGCACTGTCCCCGGTAAGTATGTTTCCCCAGTTACCCTGACAGTCAATCAGAATATCCTTCTGACCAAGCTGAACCAGTGCATCCCCGATGGAGGCATCACCGTGCGGATGGTATTGCATTGTAAAGCCAATGATGTTAGCTACCTTGTTGTACCTCCCGTCATCCATGCGCTTCATTGCATGCAGTATCCTTCTCTGCACCGGTTTGAGACCATCGTCAATGTGAGGAACCGCTCTCTCCAGTATTACATATGAGGCGTAATCCAGGAACCACTCTTTGTACATTCCCGTGAGCTTGTACCTCTTCTCACCTTCGACTATCAGTCTGTCATACCTGCTGCTCTCCTGCAGAGCCGCATCATCTGCGGGATCCACATCTTCCAATTCAAAATCAAGATCCGGACTACTCATTATTTTCTTCTCTATTCCTGGATATACCCGAACTGCCTGAGTTTTTTAATATCTTCCCTCCAGCCGGGATTAACCTTAACAAATATTTGCAAATATACCTTTTTTTGGAAAAATGCCTCCATATCCACCCTGGCCTGAGTTGCGGTTTTTTTGAGTGAGGCACCTCTGTTGCCAATAATAATTCCTTTCTGTGAGTCCCTCATTACATAAATTACAGCCTCTATCCGGTAGAGATTCTCCTCCTCGCTGAATTGCTCTATGACAACCTCGCTGGAGTAGGGGATCTCCTTTTCATAATTGAGGAATATTTTTTCCCTGATTATCTCAGAAGCGAAGAATCTGAGGTTCCTGTCTGTGAAGGCATTCTTGTCAAACCAGGCCGGACTCACAGGCAACAGCTCCAGAACCCTGTCAAAAACAGGATCAATGTTGAACTTCTCCTTTGCTGATGCAGGAAATATTTCTGCTCCGGGAACAAGAGTGCTCCACTCTGCATAAATACTCTCCAGCTCCTGCTGATTTGTGAGGTCAATCTTGTTGATAACAATAAGCACAGGAGCAGATGAATGGTTCAGTTTTTCAATATATTCAGGACTTTTGCCCCTCTTCTCCACCACATCTGTTACGTAAAGAATTATATCAGCGTCCTGAAAGGCGGTGTCGACCACCTGTACCATACTTTGCTGTAATTTGTAACTTGGCTTTAGAATACCGGGAGTGTCAGAGAAAACAATCTGATAATCAATCCCGTTAACAATTCCCATTATACGGTGTCTGGTGGTCTGGGCCTTTGCAGTCACTATAGAGAGGCGCTCTCCTACAAAGGCATTCATTATTGTGGATTTCCCCACATTGGGATTTCCGATGATGTTTACAAATCCTGCGCGGTGCTTTTTGTTTACATCTTCACTATTCATAGGATCCTATCTTAAGAATGGCAATTTCCTGTTCTGTCAGGAATCTCCATTGTCCTCTCCTTAAATTTTTCTTTGTAAGTCCTGCAAAAAACACTCTGTCCAGCTTTTTTACCTTGTAACCGAGATGTTCAAACACTCTTCTTACAATCCTGTTCCTGCCGGAGTGGATTTCAAGTCCTATCTGACTCTTGTCCTCCTCTATATAGGAGAGTGCATCGGCACTGATCGTTCCATCCTCAAGATCTATACCCTCCAGGATTTTGTTGAAATCAGAACCTGAAAGGTTTTTGTCCAGAAAAACATGATAAATCTTCTTCTGATTGTTTGACGGGTGTGTAAGTTTGTCTGCAAGCTCACCGTCATTGGTAAGAAGAAGAACACCGGTTGTGGATTTGTCGAGCCTCCCCACCGGGAAAACCCTCTGGGAACATTTGCCTGCAATCAGATCCATCACAGTTTTATCTGCATTGGGATCGGTAAGTGTAGTTACATAGTCCTTGGGTTTATTCATCAGGATGTAGACCTTCTCCTCTCCTTTGAGCCTCTCTCCGTTAAAGCGGACATCATCAGAAGAATCAATTTTTGTACCGAGTTCTGTAATAACCTCTCCGTTTACAGTGATCAAACCTGCAGTAATATATTCGTCTGCCTCCCTGCGGGAGCAGATTCCTGAATTTGCAATAAACTTATTAAGTCTGATTCCCTCTTCACCCATAGCTTTCCTCCTTCTGGGTTTGGGGGTGTATTCTCTGGCCCTGTTATCATATCCCCTTTCATCCCTTCCGGATCTTTCTGCTCTTTCTCTCTTCCCGAATCCTTCCGGTCTTTCTGATCTCTGCGGTCTCCCCTCTTCTGATCTCCCTGATCTTTCTGTCCTCTCACCTCTCTCTGATCTCTCGTATCTCTGCGGTCTTCCGTCTTCTGATCTGCTGCCGTAG
>JALNXR010000234.1 GCA_023230265.1 Bacteroidales bacterium
GGGAGATTTATGGAGTGATCAGCAGGCCGGAAATCTGGTGACTTTGATAAACAATGAGCAGGTAAGTGCAATGATTTCGAAAAACCTTGAACGGATTAGAAAAAAATAAGCAGATACCGGGATAAGGGATTTAAATTAGAAACCAGAAGATAAAGCTGTTGCTGCCTTTGAGATTTTTCCGGAGTGTGGAATAAGCTTTGTTCTTCTGGCTTTTAATTGTATTTACAGAGATATTGAGGGATTCTGAAATCTGCTCTGTGCTCATCCCAGACATGGATAGAAGAATTATCTGTCTGCGTTTCTCAGGGAGGTCTGAAATCAAGCGCGATAACTCCCTGTTAAATTCAATTTCGATAATTTTTTCAAAAAGATCATCACTCTCCTTACTCACTATCAAATCGAGACCGACACCTTTTTTTGTTCTGACAATTCGTTTTATTGTGTTATTTCTTAGTGACTTATAAAAATATGCTTTAAAGTGTGCCTCACTTTGGAATTTTTGCCTTTTCTCCCAGATATTTATAAAAACCTCCTGAAGGATATCATCTGCACCTGTTTCGTCTTTGAGGAATGTCAGTACAAAACGTCGCCCTGAGGCATAAAAGGCCCGGAAAAGCACCCCGAACGATTGCTGATCACCCTCCCGAACTTTTATTATGATCTCCTCCATAGAGAAATGAGCGTTTTGATTAACTCCCTGTAAATAAATTTTTATAAACAATTATAATTCTGCAGAATAAATTATAGTCAAATTATTGGCTAAACTAAAAATCAGCAAAATTAAATTTAACAAAAATAGAGTTTTTCCAATAATTCAAAATCTTTATTGTTTTTTTGGATTACAGTAATACCTTTTTGAACTAAAAGGATAATAGTATAGATGGCAAACAAAAAGAATTCATATGAACAGGTATTTTGAATCTCCCAGGATTGCAAAACTGCTTGCAAAGTTAGTAACTGAGAGTATCTCTGAAGAAGAAAAGAGAGAACTTGCAGCTTTTGCCCGAAAATCAGGAATTGACATTTTTAATATTGTAAAAAATGCCTCTCCCAAGGAGTTAAGTGACCTTGAAAAGGAATCGGAGAAAAAGGTTTGGGAATCAATAGAGAAGAAGATAAATATGCCTTTGGTTCGCAAACGGAATTATCTTCTGCGTTACGCAGCAATATTCGCACTGCTGTTGTCAATATCCTCGGGAATCTATTTATTGAGCAGAAAAGATACGTTCAGTTCTCAAAACATTGAGTCAATAAAACTGCACTCAAATGTAACCGTACTGGAATATCCTTCCGGTGAAAAAGTTGAACTTAAAGGAAAGACTGATATTCATAAGATAATTCCAAATGAAATACCTGGTGACAAAAACCGTACTTCAAGAGTTGCCGCGGAAATGTTAAAGATTAAGGTTTCCAGCGGATCAACACATACAATCACACTTGACGATGGGACCACCGTTGTGCTTTACCCTGAATCAGAATTACAGTTTCCCTCATATTTCAGCTCATCTGACAGATCAGTAAAACTCACAGGAGAAGGATTTTTTGAAGTTCAGAAAGATCCTTCCAGACCATTTAATGTCACTGCCGGAGAGACTACAGTTACAGTACTCGGTACAAGTTTTAACATCAGGGCATATTCAGGAGAGTCAACCGTAGAGACAGCCCTGGTTTCAGGAAAGGTAAGAATGAACCAGACTGAACTTTACCCTAATCAACTGGCAATTCTTAACAAAAGTGACAACAAAATCAGCATTGAAGAGGTTGAGGCTTCTGCTTACAGAGAGAGAGCATACGGAATGTTTATTTTCGAGAACAGAAGCATCGATGATATAATGAGAGAGTTCGGAATGTGGTTCGGATTCAGCTATACATTCCAGGACAATTCAATGAAGGATAAAAAATTCAGATTCAAACTGCCCCGTTCAAATGACTTTGGCAGATTGATGGAACTGATGGAAAAAACAGGCGAAATTCAATTCCAGATCAAAGACACAATAATAAATATCCTTCCCGGAAAAAGTTAAACATCAATTTATTAAACCACCCATTAACCGGAATTCGGCGAGGAACTCCGGTTAAATGAGCGGTAAGAGGATTTAACGGGTTCTGTTCCTCAAGCCGCCTCCTGCAAAGAAAACAGTTTTAGAACCCACCAAACCCAAAATTAAATGTATGAATAAAAAATGGATTAAGCGTACTTTAAGGAAAAATTTCCTTAATTTAAGTGAATGCAGTTTATTTTGTACTATTGCAATGCTGCTTGTGACTGTTCTTTTTCCAGTTCGGTCAAATGCCCAGAACATGCAAATCAGCATCAATAAACAGAATGCTACTTTTGAAGAGATTGTCCGCGAAGTTGAATCCCAGACAGATTTCACCTTCATGTACAGCACAGAGACAGCCAAAGGAATCGGCCGGGTTAGCATCAATGTAAGTAAAGTTACAATTAACCGTCTTATGGACATTGTACTTACAGGAAAGGCTTACACTTACCTTATAGAAGATAAAGTAGTGGTATTAAGGGCAAAGAATGAATCACCCCAAAAGCAGGCGGAGAAAAAAACAGAAAAGATAACCGGAAAGGTTTTGGAAGGTGACGGCTCTCCCCTTACAGGTGCAGCTATTCTTGTTAAGGGCACGCAAATAGGTGTTGTTTCCGGTGAAGACGGCACATTTGAAATTGAAGTACCTGCTGATAAAAAAATTCTTGTTTTTTCTTTTATAAGTAAAAAAACAAAAGAGGTGAATATCATCGGCAAAAAATCTGTTGAGGTAACTTTGGACGACGACGACATGGCAATCAATCAGGTAGTTGTAACAGGTATCTTTAACAAATCCAGAGAGAGCTATACAGGATCTCTTACAACAATTACAGATAAAGAGCTTAAGGCTTCCGGGAACCGGAATATTCTGCTCTCTATACGTAATATTGATCCCAGTTTTAACATAGCAGACAATCTTGAATTTGGATCAGATCCCAACAAACTTCCGGACATCACTATCAGAGGGCGAACCAGCATGGATGTAAATGTACGCAATCTTCAGGAAGAGAGCAGCATCCAAAGCAATGCAAATCTTCCTCTGTTTATAATGGACGGATTTGAAGTTTCGTTGCAGAGGGTAATGGATATGGACGAGGAGATGGTCGAAACCATAACATTGTTAAAAGATGCCAGTGCAACTGCTATGTATGGTTCAAGAGGAGCAAACGGAATTGTTGTAATTTCTCTTAAACGCCCTGCTCAAGGCAAGTTAAGAGTCAGCTACAGAGGAGGGATCAACCTGGAAGTTCCGGATTTTACATCATACAATCTTATGAATGCCCGTGAGAAGCTCGAATACGAGAAGGCTGCAAATCTATTTAATTCAATCTACAATCCAAGTAATCAGAATCTGCAGGAGCTGTATAACCAAAGATTGATTGAGGTTGAACGGGGTGTCGACACATACTGGCTCAAGTACCCTGTAAGAACAGGATTGGGAAACCGTCACAGTGTCAGAGTTGACGGAGGTGCTGATAATTTCAATTACGCGGGTACTGTTTCGTACAACAATATTCTGGGAGTTATGAAAGAGTCTTCCAGAAACACATTCACAGGAAATCTGTTTTTTCAGTACAAACTTAAAAATCTTAAATTTCAGAACGATCTGACAATTATCAACAATAAAAACTACAACTCTCCCTACGGAGATTTTTCTGAATATACTACAGCCAATCCCATATATACCCCATATGACAGTGAAGGTAATCTTAAGAAAATGCTTGTAGAACCTCTTCCCTCATCAAATACACCTCAGAGAGTTGGGAATCCTCTCTACAATGCTACTCTGCCCACACGCGATGACGGAAGTTACACCAGTATCCAAAATAACTTCGCCATTGAGTGGCAGATAAACAAAGAGTTAATGTTCAGGGGGAATTTCGGAATATTTAAACAACAGAGCAGGACAGACAGATACCTCTCCCGCGACCATACAAGTTTTGACACAGGTG
>JALNXR010000235.1 GCA_023230265.1 Bacteroidales bacterium
ATAAAAGGGACCAAAAAAGGAGTGACTACAGATTCTAAAGGTTATTATACAATAGATACACAAGAAGATGCTGTTTTGATTTTTATTTTTATAGGTTTTCATCAACAAGAAATTTCCGTTGGCAAAAACAGAGAAATTAATGTTGTGATGATTGAAGATATTACCCAGCTTAATGAGGTTACGATCAATGCTGGTTATTATACTGTAACTGAAAAGACAAAAACCGGAAACATTTCAAAGGTAACGGCAAAAGAGATATCAAACCAGCCGGTGACAAGCCCTTTAATGGCTTTACAGGGACGAGTTGCCGGTTTGGAGATTTCTCCCGAAGGTGGACCCGGAATTGCACCGGTAATTCGTATAAGGGGACATAACAGTCTGCGAACCACTGACCTTGGAAAGTCCATTCCAGGAAGCGTTGGAATTGACGGAAACCTGCCTCTCTATATTATTGACGGCATTCCTGTAAATTCAGAGCCTCTTAATCTGCCAGACTATGCAATGATGTACTTTGGCGGCAGGCTGGATCCTCTTAGCACGATTAATCCGGAGAATATACAGAGCGTGGAGGTGCTTAAGGATGCTGACGCCACTGCCATATACGGATCAAGAGGAGCTAACGGAGTGATTCTGATCACTACAAAAAAAGGAGTTTCAGGCAAAACAGATATGGATGTGAACTTCTACCAGGGTGTAGGTAAAGTTCCACACAAGCTGAAATTGCTGAACACCCAGCAATACCTGGCAATGAGGCAGGAAGCATATAAGAATGACGGAGTAGACTTAAACTCACCGGAATGGAATAATGAAACCAGTAAATTATACGATTATCCGGATCTTGCACTATGGGATACTACCCGTTATACCGACTGGCAAAAAGAGCTGCTTGGAGGAACTGCTGACATTACCGATCTTCAATTAAATTTTACAGGCGGCAATGCAAATACAACTTTCAGACTGGGAGGTAGTTATCATAGTGAAAGCCAGATATACAAAAACCTGGGATACAATCGTCTTGGTGCCAATCTAAACCTGAACCACTACTCTGCCAATGGTAAATTCACAGCAGGGGTGGCTATAAACTACGGGTTGGAAAATAATAAAACCGGTGCAGATGCAACCAACGCTGCCCTCTATCTTCCCCCGAATGCACCGGCACTTTATACAGAGAACGGTGAAATTAACTGGGAGCTGACTGATAATGGAGAATACACCTTTTACAATCCCATGTCTAGATTTGAATCTCCAATCGTATCAAACAACCGCAACCTGACAACAAGCGTAAATCTTTCATTCCTGCTATTTGAAGGATTCAGGATAAAAACAAACCTGGGTTATACTGACATGAATGGAATTACAATATACAAAGAGCCTTATTCCGGTTATCCGCCGAGTGTCAGGCAATATCTGACTCCCAGTGCCGAGTTCGGCAGCAACCACCGTCAATCCCTGCTTATCGAACCGCAGATCAGTTTTGTCAAAGCATTTGGCATGCACTCTTTGGATATTGTAGCTGGATTCTCATATCAGGGTAACCTGAGCGAATACCAGTTGTTGCAAGGTACAGATTATACCTCTGATGCCTTGTTAAATTCCATAGAAGGAGCAGGAAACATTGCAGTCAGTTCAAACTATTCCAATTATAAATACAATTCAGTATTTGCCCGTATAGGTTATAATTATAAGGAACGCTACCTTCTCAACCTTACAGGTCGCCGGGAAGGTTCTTCCCGTTTCGGGCCTGAGAATCGTTTCGGTAATTTTGGCGCAATAGGTGGAGCATGGATCTTCTCGAGTGAGCCTTGGATCAAGAAAACTCTTCCTATTCTGAACTTTGGCAAGTTGAGAGCAAGTTACGGGATTACTGGAAATGATATGATAGGTGATTACAAGTTTTATGATCTTTATAAAATGGCAGTTTCCACTATTGCATATGAAAGTTCATTGAGTCTTTACCCCAGCATGCTTTATAATCCAGATTTTAAATGGGAACAAACACAAAAACTGGAAGTTGCTCTGGAATCATACTTTTTTAACAACAGACTCGGTCTGGATGTGAGCTGGTATCGTAACCGCTCTTCTAACCAGCTTGTGAATTATACTTTACCGGCTTTTACCGGCTTTTCATCCGTACTCAAAAATTTTGAAGCCACAATAGAAAATTCCGGATGGGAGATTTTGCTCAGGGGTAATTTGATCCGTTCAGAAAACCTTCAATGGAATATGTCTGCCAATATTACCTTTCCCCGGAACAAGCTTGTAGCATTCCCGGATATAGAGGATTCTCCCTATGCTACAATATATAAGGTGGGAGAGCCTCTCTCCATAGTGAGAGCCTATACATGGACAGGTGTGGATCCTGAGACAGGTCTTCATACTTTTTTGGATGTTGATAACAACGGCGTAATAAATGAGAGTGATAAAAGGTTTTCCTACAATATGGACAGTAAATGTTATGCCGGATTGTCCAGTAATTTGGTCTACAAGGGCTTTGAATTATCTTTCCTGCTTCGTTTCAAGGAACAGAGAGCACGATATAAGCCTCTGCCTCAGGCCGGAGAACAGGATAACATAGCATTATGGGCATGGAATGAAAGATGGCAAAAGCCCGGTGACATAACCGATGTGCAGAGATTTACACAATATTACGAATCAACGACAGTGCTGAACAATTACTACTCATACAGTGATGCTAGAACAGACGCTTCATTTATCCGTTTGCAAACACTGTCACTCTCATACACACTTCCTAAATTAATCACTCAGAAAGCAGGTGCCAAGATGGTCAAGATCTTTTTGCAGGGACAAAACCTCTTTACCATCTCAAAATATAATCGTTATGCGTTGGATGTTGAAATTGTCGGTAACAGTTTTCCTCAGTTGCGGATGATCACCGCCGGTCTTCAACTTAAATTTTAACTTTTAAATAGTAATATGATGAAAAAATATATAATCATTTCATATAAAAACAGATTAATGGGCTTCATTAAAACACTGTTATTGATCATTTTGCTAATGCCGGTGGTATCCTGTGAAAAATTATTACAGGTGGATTCACCACCCGCCTCCCTATTGAAATCCCAGGTATTTGCAGATGACGCCACTGCTCAGGCGGCAGTTAGGGGAATTTACAGTTATTTAATGCATTCATACGGATGTACAGGATTCCAGACTGCCTGGCGGGCTGGTTTATCAGCAGATGAATTGACATATAATAAAACCGATCCAAGTATAATTGCGTTTAAAGAGAACAACCTGCTGGCAGATAACAGTTATGTCAGTCAGTTCTGGACATATGCTTATACAACTGTTTACCGGGCGAATAATGTAATTGAGAATATGCCTGATGCAACAGGAGTAAGTGAAGCCGCTAAAGCACAGTTTACAGGAGAGGCAAAGTTTTTACGCGCTTTCGTCTATTTTTACCTGGTTAACTTTTGGGGCGATTTGCCTTTGGTTACATCAACTGATTATGTTACGAATGCAAAACTGAGCCGTACCTCTGCAGAGACAATATACCAACTGATTGAAACCGACCTCGAGGAAGCAGTAGAGCTATTGCCAGCCGCTTATCCCACTTCAGGAAGATACAGAGCAAATAAGGCTGTGGCCTCAGCCCTATTGGCTAGGGTTTATCTTTACCAGGGGAAATGGGCCGATGCTGAAACTGCAGCAACCGCGGTATTAGAAAATACTGCAGATTATGCTCTTGTATCCTTAACCGACATTCCTCTTCCCGACAATCAGGAAGCCATCTGGCAGATACCTAATTTTAACAATTATAACTATACCAGTGAAGGAGAGCACTTCTATTACACTTATAGCAGCATGAATTCTGCCCTTGGTTATATGTCTCTCAGGGATGATTTCGTGGGGAACTCAACTCTTCCCGGCGTTTTTGAAGACGAAGATGCCCGAAAAACGACCTGGATAAAACTAAACAGAAAAAGCGTAATGGGGGCTTATAAGTA
>JALNXR010000236.1 GCA_023230265.1 Bacteroidales bacterium
TTGCAAAACAGAGGGGAGGTGATTTTATTTTAAGAATTGAGGATACAGACTCCCAGAGATTTGTTCCGGGATCGGAGGAGTACATCATAGAAGCCCTCACCTGGTGCGGCATATTGCCTGACGAAGGAGTTGAGAATGGAGAGATAGTGGTAACTCCCTCTGTAAAACACCCTCATGCACCCTACAGGCAGTCGCTCAGAAAGGGGCTCTACAGAAAATATGCAGAGGAGCTTGTTGCAAAAGGTTACGCTTACTATGCTTTTGACACTCCCGGTGAGCTGGAGAGGCTCAGGAGCAGTTCAGAAGCAGCCGGAAAAACTTTTACTTACAATTACAGCACAAGGAATCAGCTCAATAACTCCCTAAGAATGAGCAAAGAGGAGACTGAACGGCTTTTATCGGAGAGTGAAAACTGGGTTATACGTTTTAAAATGGCTGAAAACCGCAATATTCTGATGAATGATGCGATACGGGGTGAAATTGAGGTAAACAGTTCGGTTCTTGATGATAAGGTGCTATGGAAGGCTGCAGATCAACTCCCTACATACCATCTTGCAAACATTGTGGATGATCATCTTATGGAGATAACTGATGTAATCAGGGGTGAAGAGTGGCTTCCTTCACTGCCTCTTCACTATCTCCTGTACGAAGCCCTGGGATGGGAAGAGAGCCGTCCCTCATTCGCCCATCTCCCACTATTGCTCAAACCGGACGGCAAGGGTAAACTCAGCAAGCGGGACGGTGACCGGCTGGGATTCCCGGTCTTTCCACTGGAGTGGAAAAGCGAAACCGGAGAGATATCAAAGGGATACCGGGAAGAGGGCTATTATCCGGAAGCTTTTGTAAACCTGCTTGCTTTCCTTGGATGGAATCCGGGAACGGAACAGGAAATTTTCTCTCTTGAGGAGATGGCGGAGGCCTTTTCCCTGGAGAGAGTTGTAAAATCGGGAGCAAGATTCAATCCGGAAAAGGCCAGATGGTATAACCAGGAGTACCTGAGAATGAAGGACAAGGAAGAACTCACCGATGAGTTTCTCTCTCTTCTGGAGTCAAAGGGGATCCGTTCTACCCGGGACTATGCCGGAAAGGTTGCGGAACTCATACGTGAAAGGGCCTGTTTTGCAAACGAGCTCCTGGAACTATCGGACTATCTCTTTGCTGCACCGGCTGAGTATGACCGGAATGTTATTGCAAAATATTTCAAGGCTGACTCTCCGGCAATGCTGCAGGATGTGAACACATACCTTAAATCTCTCTCCTGTTTTGATGCTGAAACCTTAAAAGAGAAACTGCCACAATATATAAAGGAGAGGGGATGGCAGACAGGCGTTGTGATGAACACTCTCAGGCTGGCACTCGTCGGGGCATCCAAAGGTCCCGGTATAGCGGAAATTATGGAGTTGCTGGGAAGAGAGGAGACCTGCAAAAGAATTGAAAAACTTAAAGCACTGGGATAATTTTTGTGTATCCCGTTTTAACCTATAGGTTTCTGATTCTCTTTTCCCACTCCCAGGCAGATCTGTAAACCTGGTCCATAGGTGTATCAGCTCTCCAGCCGAGTTCCCTGTTTGCCTTTGAGGGGTCAGCCCACACCTGCTCAACGTCTCCCGCTCTTCTCCCTGTAATTTTATACGGAACATCAACTCCGGTTGCAGCCACAAATCCTTTAACAACCTCCATCACCGAGAGCCCTTTTCCCGTCCCCAGATTAAAATACTCCATATTTTCCCCCGTTCCGGAAGCAACTGAGGTCATTCTTTCCAAAGCTTTAATATGGGCTTTTGCAAGGTCGCATACATAAATATAGTCCCTTATACAGGTTCCGTCAGGAGTGTTGTAGTCCGATCCGAATATGTTAAGACACTCCCTGAGACCCGCGGCAGTCTGGGTTACAAAGGGCAGAAGATTCTGAGGAACACCACCGGGCAACTCTCCTATATATGCCGATGGGTGAGCCCCCACCGGATTGAAGTATCTCAAAGAGATAGCTTTGAGTTTCCCCTCAGATGCCTTTACAGTGTCTGAGAGAATATCTTCACAAATCTGTTTGGTTCTGCCATAAGGGGAGGCAGCGACCTGCAGAGGGGCCTCTTCACTCACAGGCAGGTGTTCAGGAGCCGGTTGTCCGTAAACAGTGCAGGATGAGGAGAAAACAATGCAACCACCCCGCTCCCTGACACTCATTTCACCGAGCAGGTTTATCATTGACAGAAGATTGTTCCGGTAATAAGCCAGAGGATTGAGAACACTCTCCCCTACCGACTTGAAAGCTGCAAAATGGATTACCGCCTCTATCCCCGGATACTCTTTAAAGAGCGTAACCATCTGGCTCCTGTCTGCACAGTCAATCCTGTGAAAAACAGGCTTTACACCCGTGATCCTTTCTATTCCCTCCAGAACTCCGGGAGATGAGTTGGAGAAGTTATCCGCAATGATAACCTCGTATCCGGCAGCATGCAGCTCCACTGCTGTGTGAGCCCCGATATAACCGGCTCCGCCTGTAACAAGAACCTGTCTCTTTCCCATAGTTTAAACCTCTATTTTTTTGAAAAAAAATCCTTTATGGCATTGCAAACCTGCTGCTGGATTTTATCATTAAGCTCTGTATGCATAGGCAGTGAGAGAACCTCTGCAGCAGCTTTTTCTGACTCCTGTAGTGATACCCTTATCTTTGAAATGGGAATGAATGCATTCTGCCGGTGCATAGGAAGAGGATAGTAGATCATTGAGGCTATGCCTTTGGATGCCAGATATTCTTTTAGCTCATCCCTCCTCTTTGCCCGGATTGTAAACTGATGATAAACATGGGTAGATGAGGGAGATTCAAAAGGCAATGTGATTTCATCCATACCCGAAAGCAACTCCTTGTATCTTTGGGCAAAAGCATACCTTGAGGAGGAATACTCCTGCAGATGCTTTAGCTTGACATTGAGAACCGCAGCCTGTATTGTATCCAGCCTTGAATTGACCCCTATTATATCGTGCAGGTATTTCACCTTTTGGCCATGGTCAGTTATCATTCTTATCCTGGCTGCCAGGCTGTCACTCTGGGTAAAGATTGCACCTCCGTCACCATAGCATCCCAGATTTTTTGTCGGGAAGAAAGAGGTGCAGCCTATCGTGCCCATTGTACCGGAGGCTTTTCTGACGCCGTCGGAGCAGATGTAATATGCCCCTATCGCCTGAGCATTATCTTCAATTATATGCAGAGAAAACCGTGCGGCTGCCTTCTCAACATTTTCCATATCACACACCTGGCCGAAAAGATGAACCGGTACCACCGCCTTTGTTCTCTCTGTAACAGACTTTGCAATATCTTCTGCCCTGATGTTAAAAGTCAGCGGATCGATATCCACAAGCACCGGAGTCAGCCCCAGTAATCCCACAACCTCTGCCGTAGCAGCATATGTGAATGACGGAACTATCACCTCGTCCCCGGGGGCCAGTCCGAGAGCCATCATAGCAATCTGCAGGGCATCAGTCCCGTTTGCACAGGCAATAACATTTGCTGATCCGGTCAGTGCAGCAAGTCCCTTTTCGAAGAGTCCCACCTGCTTTCCGTTTATAAAACAGGCCTCATGAACAACCTCCATAATTGCCGAATCTATCTCCTCCTTAATCTTACTGTACTGACTTTTAAGGTCCAAAATGGGAATTATCATCTGATCGTCTGATTATATTTATTGTTTTGCAAATTTATAAATATTCTTGCCCCGGCAAAGAATTAATTATATTTGCAGAATATGAAACATACAGGTCAGATCATTGGTATTGCCGCTGATCATGCGGGATACGAACTTAAGGAAATTGTAAAAAAAGAGCTAACCGGCAGAGGTTTTACCGTTGAGGATTTTGGAACTCATTCATCTGACAGCATGGACTATCCCGATGTAGCGCACCCATTGGCTGATTCTGTCTCTTCCGGCCATTGCAGCCTGGGATTTGCAATCTGCGG
>JALNXR010000237.1 GCA_023230265.1 Bacteroidales bacterium
ACGGGTATCTGCCCTTGGTATTATTGTTCTTCCCTCCCTGGCAATCGCCACAGCTCTGTAGAGCGGATCCTGGCCGGGAAAAGCTGTCTCCTTCATGCTCTTATCCAACAGGGGAGCCCCCTCATCCAGCCGGAATACTATCATTTGCAGTTTTCCGGAGGAGAAGTCCATAAACTCAGAGGTTCCGGTCTGCCTCAGAAGATCAATAATTTCGTGGGATGCGATCTTCTCCGGATAGAAGAGAAGATCAATACCCATCTCTGTAAAAAGGAGTTTGTTCTCGTTCTGAAGATACTCGTCGTTGTTTATTCTGGCAGTTACCTTTGCACTTCCCATTCTCTTTGCCAGCAGGGCGCTGATAATATTAACATCCTGCTCCTGTGCCGGACTTACGGCAATAAAGAGATCTGCGCGGGATGCACCTGCGGCAGAGAGTGTGGCAATGGATGTAGGTGAACCGTAGAGAGTGATCACATCTGCACTCTCTGAGACCCTGCTCAATCTTTCTTCATTATTGTCGATAATGGTAAGATCATGATATTCATTACTGAGCATCTTTGCAAGGTGGCTCCCTACATCACCTGCTCCGGCGATTATGATCTTCATTACATTATATATTAATACTCCTCCTCGTTAAAGAAGAAGTCTTCCTTGCTTGGATAATCAGGCCAGATGTCCTCAATGCTCTCGTACACCTCTCCGTCATCATCTAAATCCTCAAGGTTTTCAATAACTTCCATAGGTGCACCGGATCGGGTGGCATAGTCTATCAACTCCTCTTTTGTTGCAGGCCATGGTGCATCTTCCAGTTTCGAAGCTAATTCAAGTGTCCAGTACATATCGTAAGTGATTATATATTAATTTGTTAAGAAAAGCAACTGAAAATTGCGTGCGAAGATAGTGAATTATTTTGTAAAATGAGCTACTGATGCCAAAAATCGTCAGCCACTCCTTCCGAAAAAGCAAGGAATCTGGCACTCACAAACAGATAATCCGATAGTCTGTTGAGATAACGGATAACAACCTCAATCCTTGGTTCTGAGATTAGAAAGATTGATGCTCTTTCTGCTCTTCTGCAGACGCTTCTGGCCATGTGGCACAATGCTGAACTTTTGGGAGCTCCGGGAAGTATAAAAGCAGTCTGTTCAGGCAAAATGGCAATCATTTCATCTATCTGCTGTTCAAGGAATTCTGTCTCCTGTGGATTAAAGGGTTTCAGCTTGTCTGCTCCAAAATCGTCTGCTGCTATATGGGCAGCTCCCAGCATGAGGGCCGACTGTATCCTTCTGATATCAGAGGAGAGCTTTCCTTCAGGCAGCTCCACCCTAAGGAGAGCAAGAACCGAAATTAATTCATCGACAGACCCGTAGGCATTAACTCTGGGATCATCTTTGCTCACTCTGGCTCCACCGACAAGTCCGGTTTTGCCCTTGTCTCCGGTTTTTGTGTAGATCTTCATCAGACAACTTATTCATTATACTGGTCAGACTCTACTTTGCCGTCCCTGAGTCTGATGATTCTTTTTGCGTGGCGTGCAATATCCTCTTCGTGAGTTACAAGTATAACTGTATTTCCTTTTTTATGTATCTCTTCAAAAAGGTTCATAATGTCCAAAGATGTTTTTGTGTCAAGATTTCCGGTAGGTTCGTCGGCCAGAATTATGGAGGGCTTGTTCACCAGTGCCCTGGCGACAGCCACCCTCTGTCTCTGTCCTCCGGATAGTTCATTGGGCTTGTGATGCATCCTGTCTTCAAGGTCAACACTCACCAGTGCATCTTTTGCATACTGCTCCCTCTCTTTTTTGACTTCACCTGCGTATATCAGAGGCAGGGCCACATTTTCCAGTGCAGAGTACCGGGGAAGAAGATTGAATGACTGAAAAACAAAACCGATCTCCTTGTTCCTCACTACGGCCAGATCATTGTCATTCATGTGGCTTACATCATTTCCGTTGAGTGTATAGTCCCCTGATGTAGGAGAGTCAAGACATCCCAGTATGTTCATCATTGTAGATTTTCCTGAGCCTGACGGCCCCATGATGGCCACATACTCATTTTTTCTTATTGTTATATCAACACCGTCAAGTGCTTTAACCTCCTGATTGCCTACTTTGTAGTACTTTTTAATTCCCTTAAAACGGATAATTTCTTTTTCCATATTTTTATTGTGAGATTATATCATCATATAAAGAGCTCTTCCACTCTGACAACTTTTATCTTTTGGTTGCTTTTTAAAGCATTCTTATAGAGAGAGTAAACCGCCTTCTTCCCCTCACTCCCGATATCAAGGCTGAACTTGTTGACATAAAGATTAATATGCTTCTTTTGTATCTCCCTGTCTGCTATCTGTGCATTGAGGGTTACATACTCATCAGAGATGTCCGGATGGGTGAATGCAAATTCTATGCTCTTTTTTAAAATCCGGTTGATTTTTTTACGGATTTCTTTGTTAAAATTCCTTGAAACAGCAATTCCTCCCAAAGGAACTGCTGTCCCGGAGTGTGTATGCCAGAAATTGCCGAGGTCACAAATCAGTTTAAGACCATCTTTTTCATATGTAAATCTTCCTTCATGTATCAGAACTCCGGCATCAAACTCTCCGGACAGCACCCTGGATGCAATTTGGGAAAAGAGAACCGGCTCTCTCTTTTGCAGCTGAGGATAAGCTATAGAGAGCAAAAGCGCGGCAGTGGTCATCCTGCCAGGAATTGCAATTTTTGAATCCGGGGTAAGCCCCGTGAAGCTCTCTCTTGCCACAAGAAGCGGGCCGTTGTTGTAACCCAGGGCACTGCCGGCTTTCAGCATTACATATTTGTCACACAAGTGGAAATATGCGTGATAGCTCAATTTGCACATATCGTAAATCCCATCCTGAGCCCTTTGATTCAACAACTCCACATCGGCAAGCTCAGTTTTAAACTCAATACCTTCTGTATCCACAAGATTATGAACCATTGCATGAAAGGCAAAGGTGTCGTTGGGACAGGGAGAATATGCAAGTTTAATAATCATATAGCAGAAAGAAGTTTCCTGCCGGCTGTGCGCAGGGAGTCCAGTGCAAGAGGGATATCCCATTTGCTTCTGTCTCTTTCTCCTACAATGTTTGAGACAGATCTCAGTTCAATAAACGGAACTTTCTCAAGTGCGCAAACATAGAAAAATGCAGCACCCTCCATGCTCTCAATATGAGGCTGATAACTTTTTGACAACCAATCCGTTCTTTCCGGAAGACCACTGACGGTCTGAACGGTTACAGAAGTTGCTCTTTTGTATTCCGACATTGCCTCCTCTATTGGGGGACCAAGTTCAGGGGCATAGAGGGCACCGTTTTTAAAGGGATGGGTATTCTGATCAAGAATATTGTATTCGAATAATGTCTGAAATCCGCTGAATGTTTCAAATCCCAAATCGCCAAAATACTCTTTCTCAATCCTGGCAACAGTTCCGATAGGGAAATCGGATGAAAAAGTGCCGGCGATCCCTATGTTGACAGCCAGATCAAAGTTGCGGGCACCGGTGTTTAGCATCTTCGTTATTCTGTAGCTTGCAGAGGTTGTTCCTATTCCGGTAAGCATCCAGATTATTTCAAGGGGAAACTGTTGGCTTTTGGAGAGAGAATTATATGCCTGTCTGAATGTTATCAGCTCCTCCTCTTCTGCAGCCGTTATTAAAATTCTCATGTCTGAAGAATATGTATTCTTATTTTCTTAATTTTGCCCGAAAATAGATATTTATTATGGCATATACAAAGATTGAGCATTATGACGAAGAGACCACCCAGGAACTTGCAAAACATTACAAAGAGATACTTCGTATTACGGGGGAGGATTGTGACCGGGAGGGATTGAAACTTACCCCTATAAGAGTTGCAAGATCTATACAGTTTCTGACTCAGGGCTATAACATGGACCCCGCTGCAATTCTGAATTCTGCAAAATTCAGGGAAGAC
>JALNXR010000238.1 GCA_023230265.1 Bacteroidales bacterium
CTCCATTTTCATCGTCAAATTCCACATGCCCCATATAGCCTTTATACTCCATCATGTTATCTGACCGCTCCGGACGCTCAAGGATTTTCTCAAGAGGTTTTCTGTGCCGCTTGTTCATTCACTAATAATATCAAATGTTGATACTAAACCAAGTGTGTTTTTTGGCGATTACAAACCCTTATGAATATTCCTGTTTGGGGATCATTTGGCCTCCGCTTTGATGTAGATTTCTTTGGGGGCTTCACGGAAAAATTTGAAGAGGGCTGGGCATAGCCATCCCTCTGTTTTGAACTGAGGACAATAGTACCAATTTCCATTGGCATCTTTCCGCCTCCAAACAAGCTTATGCGTGTATTCGGGAAACACCTGTGCGGAGAAAATGAGTCGGAAACCTTGCTCTGCATTTGGGACTCCAGAAACCAGCTTATCCATCATCCCGGGGATTCCCGCTACAAAGGGCTCCTGCTTGAGTCCTCGACTTGGCTCATCAAACACCCACGTTCCAGCATGTTTGTACGGAGCAATGACTAGAAGTGAGTTGGATGTAACAGACACGGGGTCTTGACCACACCCCATCAACATAGAGATTGCTACAAGGATAACTGTTATTCTTTTCATTTTTTTATTCCTCTGAACGGCGCACCTCAGCAGGCCCGGATGACGCGTCTGCGCGCCATTCGGGGTATGTTGCAGGCGTCTTATTCTTTAATATCTTCTTTAGGTGCAATGAGGGATGCATGGGGTTTTGCTTAAGGCGAGAGAAGTAATTATCAGCAACATCCCTGACATTTGAAGGAAGGCTGTAATAGCATTTCCAATATTTTGGAGTTGTGAAATTGATCAAAGGGGCTTGCATTTTCCAGCCTTATAATCTGCCTTTGCTTCTACCATAAGATCACAAAGAGGGCCGGACTTCTGGTCTCTTTCAATTTGCTTATCCCAGCGCTCTTCTTCAAGTCGATCAAACCAAGACGAAAACGAACTGAATTCTTTTTCAGGCAAAGCTTTGATAGCGTTTTTTATTTCAGCTATTGTTGTCATTATAAATCTCCCATTTAAATTATAATTTATTCTTTTTTTTGGCTTTTGTCAATCTAGAGAACGCCCACATGAGGGTTTTGACGCGCTAGCGACAAATACCCTCCGATGTGTTGTTATGCGCCCTCTCTATTCTTTGTCCGGACGGAAGCACACTATCTCGAAGTGTTCCAATCGGGTCAACCCGATAGACATTCTCATGCCGTTTAGAATAGTCTTGTGATGTCTCTGATGTTCTTCCCTTGACAATAGCGGACGGACATTCCCAGCTAACTGAACTAAAGCATTATAGTACGCAAATCAATTTGTTAGATTTACCTGGTCAGTATCCATGAATAACCATGCAAATTACGCTGTGCCAAGTCGTAGCTGTTGTGTCATGAGTTCCAGGTGAGCTTTAGCTTGCGCTGTTCTGACATACAGTCCTGCAAACAAAGATTAATCAATGTCTGATAAGGAACACCTGATTCCTGGGACACATTTATGAAATAATCAATGACCTCAGATCTCACTCGAATAGTTAATTGTTTTTTCAATGCCTTGCCTTTTGCGAACAAACACCGAATGTCCGCAAATTGCTTCTTTCTCCTTCGCCAAGGCTACGGCGGAAACGGTAGAAGCAACCCTACACCCAAGGGCGCGCTTTTCACAAACTAGTAGGTCCGGTTTTCAACCGGACTTGTCCGATTGAAAATCGGACCTACGTTGCTCCCGCACCCGAGGCGCAGGTTTCTGCCGCGTCGTGTTCGAGTACCCGGGAAATCCGACTGTCGTTTTTAGGGTTGTTGATTGAAAGTGCTTAAAGCAGCATTTAAAACAGCTCTAATTTCACTGGAAAATTTATCTGCAAGCAGGATCATAAAGCTGTTTTAAACTGGAGAATAATTAGCATTGAAAATGATAATGTAATCATGTAATATAATTGTGTATCCGAATAATTTAGGAGATTGTTATGCCTGTGATTTCAATGTTTTACGGGATCATTATTCATCTGTACTTTGTAGATACCGGACGACATGACAAGCCACATATACATGTGAGGTATCAAGGAAAAGAAGTTGTATTGTCATTGCCTGAAGGTGATGTTCTGGATGGTAATATTCCAGGGAATAAGATGAAACTGGTTCAGGCATGGATGGAATTACACCAAGATGAGTTGCTGGCTAACTGGGAGCTGGCTGCCAGTGGTCAGCAAACATACAAAATTGAACCTTTAAGGTAAGTTTATGAATCCAAGAGTTAAAGGCGTTACACCAACAGAAGGCTATACTCTGCTGCTTGAGTTTACCAACGGTGAGCGTGGAGAATTCAATTGTGCACACCTTTTGAATTTCGGAGTTTTTTCTGAGTTAAAGGATATACATTATTTTCGTCAGGCACGAGTTCAACATGGGACAGTGACTTGGCCCCATGAACAGGATATATGTCCTGATACGCTTTACTGTGATTCCATAAAGGTGCCGCAGGCCTCAGAAGAGAGTGTGCCTTATGTGTCGTCCGAACCTCATAAACAGAGAGAGGTTTAATTGTTAATTCTTATTTGCCGACGGACACAAGTCATTCATGTAGCACTTATCACATTCACACCTCTTTGGTCTGCACCAGTTCCGCCCGATCTCCCATGCGGGGGAATCCATCAAGCCAGGAAACTTAGGATGAAGACCTCTTGCTCTGAAGATGAGTTGATCGACTGAAGCTTCCTTGGGTGTTAGGCCAAGCCGCCAGAACACTCTGCGTATGTGTACATCCGCAGAGATGTCGATAGAATAATGATCAGAGAATTCAATTTTGAATTCTCGGGCGAGGATGTTTGCGCCCATGGTGGCGATCTTTGGTCCGACGCCGTCGAATTCAAGAAAGCGATATACGACTGTTGCGCTGGATGGTTTGTCTTGCCAGATACGGGACGCGTCTGAGTCGTATTGCTCTGCGATACGTTGGACTGCCTTGAAAAAGCAGGCTGACATAATCTCAACGAACCGATGAAGTGGCTCTGGTTTCGACATGAGACGCTGAATGTTTGATTCTGATTGCTGCACCAACGTTTCCATAGAAAAGCTGCCAAGCTTCTCCAGGAATCGAAACGGAATGAGCCAAGCGCGTTCCGCTTTGATCTGGCGATCCATGACGGATGCTAACACAAACGCGTGTGGGTAAGCGACGAGATCGTTGAGCAGGCGATCAGCACCATCATTCTTGGTGAATCGCACAAACTCATAGGGAGCCTTGAACAACAGTTCACCGTGTTCCACGAGGCGGTCGCGTATTTGGTTCTCGTTCATTCTTTCTCCAGCCAACATCTTAATATAAAGGCGGCAATTTGACGCTTTGCGTCTACAAACTGTTAAAACATAAAAACTTACCTCTAAAAAACATCGGTTTTTAGCCCTTAGAACGCCGTTTAGCCCCCTAAAACGAGTGTTTAAGGCAAATTCTCCTCTTTAACACACCACGCATCTGAGCTAAGCAAGCCAGCCTCACTTGAGTAAAGATGCCTGCGTTGCGGATAAATATTGCGTACTTCTTCAATAAACTTCAGGGACCCGACTGCCAGGGACTCCGTCCAGCAGGCTTCACGCTTTAGTGCATCACTATTGATCTTCGTTTGGATTAAACTCTCGTATATAGGCTGAAATTCTTCCATTGATTGAAACCCCAATTCGTCGAGCAATCGTTCCTGATTAATAATGCAGTAGCGTGACCGCTTACCTGTCAACTCATCATAGCCACACCAACGCCATTGACTGGGGTGTTTAACCGCCCCTGCCCGAACCATGTTCAGATCAACGTATGCAAGACAATTCATGAGATGCTTCTGCCCATGAACCAGCGTGCATTGATACGGGTGTTCCCATAGCGAATCTAAATGCCCTTTCCGTAAATTATACTGTT
>JALNXR010000239.1 GCA_023230265.1 Bacteroidales bacterium
AGCACCTCCCCCACTATACGGGCGGATTTTTTATACCCTGTTCCTGCAGTTAGACCTAATTCTGACATCCCGTAAAGCACCCTTCTGTGCACAGGCTTCAATCCGTCCCTCACATCGGGAAGTGCCCTGGAAACAATTACCGACATAGAGTAGTCGATATAGGCACTTTTCATCTCATCCTCGATGTTTATCTTAAGGATTCTCGGGTTATTCTCAGCATCTTGCATCTTATCTGTGATAATAATTTTGTTATAAAAAGAGCCTCTAAAGTACGAATAAAAAAAATTCTGAACAAATTGTATTACTGATTGTCTTTAATTAGATTTGCATAATAATTAAATCATAATGGATCTTCAGCTATCAAACAATCTTAATGAAATAATCTCCTACAGCAAAGAGGAGGCAATGAGACTTGGCAGTTACACTATCGGGACTGATCATCTGATACTTGGAATAATCAGGCATCAGGATAACTCTGCATTTGAAATCCTTATGAAGTTTGAGGTAGACCACAGGGCTCTAAAATCAAAAATTGAGGAAAAGTTAAAGGTCGGCAAAATCATTCCCTTTGAACAGTCTGATAAAATAAATATTTCAAAAGGGGCTGAGAGCTCTCTGAGGGTGATGTATCTGGAAGCACACTCACTCAAGGATGCACAACCCTCACCTGTACACCTGTTACTTGCCATACTCAGAGGTGACGACGGGGAGAGCATATCTGTACCGTTTCTTAAAGAGTGGGGAATAACTTACGATTCAATAAGGGGAATACTTAAAGGGAAGGAGTCTCCTAAAGGGGCTGCCTCTTCTGCATACGACGAAGAATCTTCCTATTACAGTAAAAATCCTGAAGATGGAAGCGTTAAGAGTGTGAAATCCACAAAGCTCAATTCCGACACACCCGTAATTGACAGTTTTGGTTTTGATATGACTGCTGCTGCAGTTGCCGGCAAACTGGATCCGGTTGTAGGCAGGGAGAGGGAGATCGAGAGACTAGCTCAGATTCTGGGAAGAAGGAAAAAGAACAATCCGGTTATTATCGGTGAGCCGGGGGTTGGCAAATCAGCCATTGCGGAGGGACTTGCTATAAAAATAGCAGAGAAGAAAGTATCCAAAGTGCTGATGAATAAAAGAGTGGTCTCTCTGGATATCGGTTCGATTGTGGCAGGCACAAAGTACAGGGGGCAATTTGAGGAGAGAATGAAAGCAATTATCAATGAATTGAGGAAGAGTGCAAACATAATCCTGTTCATTGATGAACTGCACACTTTGGTGGGTGCCGGAGGCGCTTCGGGATCATTAGATGCGGCCAACATGCTTAAGCCTGCACTCGCCAGGGGTGAGATTCAGTGCATTGGAGCAACAACTCTGGATGAGTACCGGGAATATATAGAGAAGGACGGAGCACTTGAGAGGAGGTTTCAGAAAATACTGGTGGAACCCACATCGTATGAGGAGACGCTCAACATTCTCCGCACTATTAAGGGAAGATATGAAAAGCACCATAATGTCAGCTATACAGAGGATGCTCTTGAAGCCTGTATAAGGCTGTCTCAAAGATATATAACAGACAGATGCCTGCCAGATAAGGCTATAGACGCTCTGGACGAAGCCGGCTCAAGAGTACATCTAAAGCATCTCAAGGTTCCGGATTACATTGTTAAAATCGAGAATGAAATAGAACCCATCAGAAGGGAGAAGCATCTTGCAATATCTAACAGTCAGTTTGAGAAGGCGGCCGAGCTCAGGGATCTCCAGGAGCAGAAACTTAAAAGTCTTGAGGAGGCACAGCAAAAGTGGAACAGTGAACTTAGCCTTCACCCTCAGGAGGTGAATGAGAACGATGTAGCTGAAGTACTCTCAATGATCACATCTGTTCCTGTACACAGGTTGGCTGAAAGTGAGGGAGACAGACTCTCCGGAATGGCTGCTGCAATCAGAAAGAGGATAATTGGACAGGATGAGGCTGTGGATAAGGTGGTCAGAGCAATTCAGAGAAACCGTGCAGGGCTTAAGGATCCAAACAAACCCATCGGCACCTTTATATTTCTGGGTCCGACAGGTGTAGGCAAAACACAGCTTGCAAAGACACTTACAGAGTATCTTTTCGATTCTGTGGACAATCTGATCAGGATTGATATGAGTGAATATATGGAGAAGTTCACTCTCAGCAGATTAATTGGTGCGCCTCCGGGTTATGTGGGTTACGAAGAGGGAGGTCAGCTCAGCGAAAAGGTAAGAAGAAAACCTTATTCTGTAATCCTGCTTGACGAGATAGAAAAGGCCCATCCCGACATCTTCAACATTCTGCTGCAGGTACTGGACGAAGGGAGACTCACTGACAGCAACGGCAGAAGGATTGATTTCAGAAACACCCTTCTTATAATGACTTCTAATATCGGAAGCCGGGAGGTCAAAGAGTACGGCAGCGGTCTGGGTTTCTCCAATGTTACAAAGAGGAATATCAGCGACAACACCAGGAATATCATCGAAAAGGCTCTAAAAAAGACCTTTACTCCTGAATTTATTAACCGTCTGGATGACCAGGTACTGTTCAATACCCTTTCAAGGGAGGACATATGTAAAATTATAGACATTGAACTTGATGATCTCTTTAAGCGTATAAAAGTTGCCGGATACTCACTGGTGATTACAGATGAAGCTAAAGAGTTTGTTGCAGGCGAAGGTTATGATCCTCAGCTTGGAGCAAGACCTCTCAAAAGGGCTATTCAAAAGTATATAGAGGATCCTCTGGCAGAAGCTATTGTATCCGGAACTTTTAAAAACGGGGATACAATAAAGATCGATCTGGACCGGGAGATTGATTCACACAAGGGGACAGATCAGGAGAGGAAGAAGGATTCGGATAAGGATCCGGGCAAGGAGACAGATTCTGACAAGAAGACCGGTCAGGGTAAGGAAAGCTCATTGGAAGAACCGGCGAATAAACTTAAGGTTACCCTGGTTTCTTAGGGTATAATACTTTCCGGTGGAGATTAACTCTTCCGGATTTGAAAATTGCCGGAGAGTGTACAATTGTTTGCAGGTGTAACGTTTCATGGTTAAAAAATCCACAAAGAATTCCAGCGGTTTTGTTCTCTCCAAAAGGGAAAAACCCAGTTTAATATAGGAATTACCACTGCTCCAGTCAATATCGGCATACGACATGATCTCTTTTGGAAAAGTCTCTTTTGGTTCACTCTCTCCTTGAAAATATTTTTGTGGGCTTGGCTCCTTTGAGTCGAGTTCATTTATGAAACAGTTCATTAATTTACCCATTCCTCCGGTTACCCTCAGAGAACCGAGAGCTGCATATCTTACCCATTCATATGATTTTACCTTAACCCCTCCCCTGTCCATTATTCTGGGCTCAGAAAATGTGGCTACACAGACAAGGGTGCCAGGCTCAAGGCCACACTCTCTTTTCATGTTGAACAGGCCGTATTTGTAACGGCTCCGGGCATAACCAAGAATATGATTGTCGTTTAAAAAATCCCGTGCCAGTTCAGTTGTGATTCTTCTTACAGAACAGTTACGGGCAAAAACCACTCCCCCCTTTCCAAAAGTGGCGAGCAGCCTCCCTTCAATTACAGATCTTCTGGTAATCCACTGGTCTTCGTATATTGTTATTAAGGGAGTGTTCTCTTTAATTGAATGAGAGTTTTTGGTAACTGCTGTGACGCCTGTAAAGTCAGAGGCAGGTACAAGCCTGATTATCGTATTGTTGAAATTTACGGATATGATAAAATCATCGCTTACAAAGGTGATCTTCTGCGAAGTAAGAAACTGAGTAAAATCCTCAATAAAATGATAAACCATAATAAATTGGAATTTATTGCCTCTATTTTTAATCAAGTAAAATTAGGCTAAATTTTTCAAATTATTGAAGTGTAAATTTGGAAATAAACGATTGTTACCA
>JALNXR010000240.1 GCA_023230265.1 Bacteroidales bacterium
ATGTCTGTCAGTCTGTTTAGTTACAACTTACTGGGTATAATGCCGATAGCGCTTGAGGATGTCTTCAGGAGCATCCGGGATGGAGCTGTAATTCTGGATGTAAAAAAAAGAGTGGTTGACTACAATTCGGTTGCCGGAACCTTCTGGGATGATTTTGATAAAAGAGTACTGGCAAAAGGCATAGAGGATATGATCGAAATTCCGGAGAGTATACCGGATGAGGGAACAGAATACCAGACCAGGAACACAGTCAAAATTGATTCAGTCAATAAAAAATTGTTTCTAAAAGTGAGAATTACTCCTGTGACCGACAGGCGCGGGAGTGTTATCGGATTTTTGATAATGCTCTACGATATCACTGACTTTAGAGAGTATCAGATCAAACTCAACGAACTTAACGAAACAAAGGATAAGTTGTTTTCCATTGTATCACACGATCTTCGTGGGCCTGCCGGTACGATTCTGGAACTTATCAGGCTGCTCAGGGAAGAGCTGGAGGAGTTGGATAGAACCGAGATAGAGAATATGCTCGAGACAATAATTGTTCAGGCCAATTCCACGTACAGACTAATAGAAAATCTGCTCTTCTGGTCCAGGAATCAGATTGGAAATATTGGAGTTAACATTTCCGGAGTGGATGTAATGGAGCTCACTGATGAGATTTTCCTGGAAATGAAATATTCTTCCAGAAGGAAGGAGTTGAATATGAGTAACCTCACCGGAGATGAGAGAATTGTGTCAGCAGACAGGGACATGCTTAAAATTATACTGAGAAATCTTATCAATAATTCAATTAAATATTGCAATTTAAGAGGTAATGTTTCAGTAGAGTGCTGTTATACCGGTAAGGGGTCAGCTGTAATATTTGTAAAGGATGACGGAACCGGAATTCCTCCGGAAAAACTCAAAGTTTTGTTTGAACTCTCTCCAAAAAGTTCTGTTAAGGGTACACTTGGAGAACAGGGCAGTTCATTGGGACTTGTTATATGTAAAGAGTTGGCAGAAAGGCAGGGAGGCTCGATAAGTGCAGAGAGTAAACCCGGAGAGGGGAGTGTCTTTTGTGTCACTTTGCCTGCTAATAGACATAATTGAGTATCTGCTCAGTAATCTCTGCGTCAACACTCCTGTTCTCGCCTAAATGATAATCTCTCTTCCTGAATCTCTCCTTTATAACTCTTATGGTCTCTCTGTCAACTCCGTTCTCGCTAAGTCTGATTTTAAGCCCGAGAGATGTGAAAAAATCAGCAGTTTTTTGTATTATCATTCCGGCAGCTTTCTCATTATCCCTATCCTCGATATTCCAAATCCTTTTTCCATACTGGAGAATCTTCTCCATCTTTTCGTGGCGCAGCACCCACATGGTGCCGGGAAGAATGATTGCAAGCGTGTGTCCGTGAGTTATCCCTTTAAGAGCTGTCAGTTCGTGTCCGATAAGATGAGTTGCCCAGTCCTGGGAGACACCCATAGATATAAAACCGTTGAGTGCCATTGTAGCTGACAGCATAAATGTTGCCATATACTCGTAACTTCTCTCTCCTTCTCTTATTTTAGGTGCTATTTCCACAATTGTCGACAGTATTCCCTCAGCCCATCTGTCCATGAGTGGAGATTCACCGGTTTTTGTAAGATACTGCTCAATAACATGAATAAAAGTGTCTGCCAGACCGCATGCAATCTGATAAGGAGGAAGGGAGGATGTAGTTACAGGGTCCAGAACAGAAAATTTGGGATATGTCGAATAAAATGAAAATTTTTCATGAGTGTCCCTGTTTGAAATAACAGCACCTTTGTTCATCTCCGATCCTGTTGCCGGCAGCGTAATCACAGTCCCATAGGGAACTGACTCTTTGTAGAGGGCCGGATGCAGCACCAGATCCCATGGATCTCCGATATACATTCCGGCGGCTGAAATAAGTTTAGTTGCATCCAAAACCGATCCTCCGCCAACGGCAAGAATAAAATCCGATTTTTCCCTTTTTAGCAGTTCCACAGCCTTCCTGATAGTCTGAATCGTAGGATTGGGCTCTATTCCCCAGAATTCAGTACATGAATGATCTTTGAGTGCATATCTTACTTGATTATAAACGTCATTGCTCTTTACACTTCCCCCTCCAAAGGTTAGAAGCACTTTTTTATCCCTGGGAATCTCCCCTGAGATCTTAGAAATTGATCCCTTTCCAAAAATCAGCCTGGTCGGGTTATAAAATACAAAATTATTCATAATAATTGCTTTTTATTGAAAAGCCGGGCTTGCAAAATTATATTCTGCAAGCCCGGCTTATGTTTGTGTGGTCCCGGTGGGGCTCGAACCCACGACCCCAACATTAAGAGTGTCGTGCTCTACCAGCTGAGCTACAGAACCATTTTAAAGCTGCAAAGATAATAATTCTATTTGTAATCAGAACAAATTATACAATAATATAATTTATAAATTTCCATTGACCATAACTGTTTTATAAAAAAGTGCGAGCGTAATATACAACTAAAAATATGGTTTAATTCATTTTTTATTTGTAAATTTATATAGAAAGAGAAAAAAATACTGTAAATCAACAGATAAAATTTAAAAACATATTAAGGATCTTTTGTCTAATTTAAAAGTTAAATTAATCAGATTGGAGGGAATGTACAATTAGCATGAGATCAGTTATATAAAATTATTCATGCCACAATGCAAACCAGATCAGAACATATTGAATTTCCTCAAAAACATCAGATAAGAATAAAATCCGGATTCAAAAGTTTCTCTCTAAAAAAAGGGTCTTCATTTGAAATGGTTAAGGATCCGGGTAATATTATAATATTTCTTCATTTAGGAAGGGTTAGAGTGCTGGTTGGAAAATACAAGGAGTATATTTTCTCAGATAGAACCATGTTAATGATTAACAATGGTTTATATCAGTTGGAGGTGTTGCAGAATTCTGAGATTACTATTTTGGGACTTGACCATCACTGGATTGACTTTTACAAAAGCATGCTTGGTAAGAACGGCAAGAACAGGGATAAGTTTCTCTTCTCTTTATTCTCTCTTCCAATTGAGCCGCGTGTGGAGGTGTTTCTGGAATCTCTCTCCTTTCTTCTTTCCAGACGTGATAGTGCCAGAGCTCTGCAGACAGACAAACAACGTGAACTGGAATTATTGCTGAGAAGATGTTACTCAAAGAAGGCGCTTCTTGGTTTTTTTGCCCGCATTTGTACCGATTGTCAGGATTTCTACACATTCATTCAGGATAACTACCACAAACAAAGAGGAGTTGAAGAACTTATAACCATATCAGGACTTTCTCAGAGCACCTTTAACAGAAAATTCAGAGAAATGTTCGGTGAATCTCCCTATCAGTGGATAATGGGAAAAAGAGCAGAATCGATATTAAAAAAGCTATCTGACAAAAGTATCCCTATGAGTAAGATTATCAAAGAGTATAATTTTACTGATGCATCGCATTTTAACCGTTTCTGTAAACTTATGTACCAAAAGACACCCTCTGAGATAAGAAAGAACAATATTAAGGAAGACAGCACCTGATAATTTAAAAAAAACAGATAATGAGACACTGTCTCAATATCTTAATATTGGTAGTCTCTCTACTGATTTTCAGCTCATGTTCATGCAGCAGGAATGACTCCTTTTGGGAGTGGGGCGAGGGTGAGAAACGTGAGATTGGTTTGCATTTCAATTGGGACAATCTTGGTGCCGGAGAATCTGTTCCGGAAGAACTTAAGATAGTCCTTTTCTGTGAAAAGAAACAGATAGTCATTATTAAAGATATTAAACCCGGGGATTTTATTATCAATATTCCTGACGGAGAGTATAAGTTGTTGGTGTTCAACAACGATGTGTCATCAATTGCTTTTGACCGGCTTTATGATTACAACAAAGCAACCGCATATCTCAGAACCTCATCAGAGACAA
>JALNXR010000241.1 GCA_023230265.1 Bacteroidales bacterium
GATTCTGGATAATGTCATACCCCACGAGCGCAGATTCTTTGATAAAGCCTTTACAAAATACTTTCTCAAAGGGTCCGATGCATTCATAGTACTGTCAGAGTCGGTTGGGAAGGAACTGACAGGTATTAAACCTGATGCAAAGTTTATTTGCATTCCACACCCTGTTTACAACCACTTCCCTCCGGGTATGGACAGGGGGAGTGCAGAGGAGGTTCTTGGAATCGAAAAGGGCAAAAGGAACATACTTTTCTTTGGGCTTATAAGGGATTACAAGGGTTTGGATGTACTGATCGAGGCTTTCAGCAGCCTTGACCAACGATATCAGCTTATTATTGCAGGAGAGCCCTATGGTAGCTTTGACAGATACCGGGAGCAGATTGAAAAACTGAACAACAAGGATAGAGTAAAGATATTTACAAGATATATACCTGACAGCGAGGTTCCTCTCTTCTTCTCTGCATCCGATGTATGCGTGTTGCCTTACAAGAGTGCCACACAGAGCGGAATAAGCTCCATTTCTTTCCACTATAATCTGCCGATGATAACTACATCCGCGGGCGGGCTGAGAGAGAGCATAGAAAAGCCGGGAGCAGGACTGGTAACCGGATCAGCAGACCCTGCCGAGATCAGGAGTGCAGTAGAGAAGTTTTTTGATTCAGGTCTCTCTCCGATACTGATTGATAATATAAAAAGATACAAAGCATCTCTCTCCTGGGAAAGTTTTGCACAGAAATTGATAGGTTTTTATCAGACTTTAAAATAGACCCGGATAATTTAAATTCAGAAAAAATATTTAAAAAGATATATGAAAGCAATTACTGCAACAGAATATAACTTCCCAGGTCAAACCGGCAAATACACAGGAAAAGTGAGAGATGTTTACAGCATATCAGAACAATATCTGGTTATGATTGCTACTGACAGGATCTCTGCTTTTGATGTGGTACTTCCAAGGGGAATTCCTTATAAAGGTCAGGTTTTAAATCAGATAGCCTCAAAATTTCTGGATGACACATCTGATATCGTGCCTAACTGGAAGATTGCTTCACCCGATCCGATGGTTACGGTGGGACATAAGTGCGTTGGTTATCCTGTTGAGATGATTGTCCGTTCCTGTCTTACAGGGAGTTCATGGAGAAGTTACAAAGCCGGAGCAAGGTCTGTCTGCGGAGTCCGGATACCAGACGGTATGAAAGAGCATCAAAAATTTGAAAATCCCATAATCACTCCCACCACAAAAGCTGAAATCGGCGAGCACGATCAGGATATCTCAAGGGAGGAGATCCTTTCCAGGGGTCTGGTCTCTGAGCAGGAATACCTTCAACTTGAAAAGTATTCTCTCGAGCTCTTTAAACGTGGTAGTGAGATTGCGGAAAAACAAGGACTTATGCTCGTAGACACAAAGTATGAGTTCGGCAAAAAGGGGGACAATATTTATCTCATTGACGAGATTCACACCCCTGATTCCTCGCGTTACTTCTATTCTGAGAGTTACTGCGATCTTTTTTCAAAGGGAGAACCTCAGAGACAACTCTCAAAAGAGTTTGTCAGAGAGTGGCTCATGGACAACGGTTTTTCAGGCAAACCAGGCCAGAAACTTCCTGCAATGACAGATGAGATTATAAATTCAATTTCAGAAAGATACATAGAACTATATGAGAAGATAACCGGATCGCTCTTTACAAAAGTTCCATACGGAGAGGATCTATACGAAAGGATTGAGACAAATATACTCAACATGCTTGCAAGATTATGAAAAGATTAATACCGGCACTTTTTCTTATACTACTCTTTCTGTCTCCCCTGAACGGACAAAACAACCCGGGCATTCAGGTGTCATCAGACACTGTCAGAGTAGATGGAAAACTTTTTTACAGGCACAAAGTACAGAAAGGAGAGACAATCTTTTCATTGTGCAGAGCTTATAAGATTGATGCAGAGGAGCTTGTTAAAGACAACCCAAAACTCAGAGAGGGGCTTAAAGAGGGAGATCTGTTACAAATAAAAAAATCTGAGAGTCATCCTAAAAAATATGTAAAATATATTGTAAAATGGTTTGACAATCTGCAGACAATTGCAGACCAGTTTAATATCTCTCCAAAAGAGATTATGGCTCTAAACTCTCTTTCCGAACCCAAGGTTAAGACCAGACAGGAGCTGATGATTCCCTATAAAGAGGAGGGAGAATTGAAAAGCAAACCGATAAATGATCAAAGAGTCCAAAAGATAAAAGAACAAAAAGCTCAAAGGATAAACGAACAAAAGACCCAAAAGACAATCGAGCAAAAAGCTCAAAGGATAAACGAACAAAAAGACCAAAAGACAATCGAAGAAAAAGCCCAAAAGATAAATGAACAGATAACTAATCAGAAGAGTGAACAGATAAAGGAGGAGATTGATGAAACCGTTAACAGAGAAGAAAAACAGGAGAGCTCAAGAGTTATCCTGCATCCTCCTGTATTGCCTGTTAAAAGTGGTACAATAGAAGAGAATATCTCTCCGCCGGAGGGATTTGTAGAGAGAGAGGCAACAGTATCGCTGATACTGCCGTTCAGTCAGCCCGAAATAGAGGAACCATATGCAGGTAATAACTATCTGGACTTTTACCAGGGCTTTTTGATTGCTTCCAGAGAGATGAAAGAGGCGGGAATGAGTCTTAACCTGAATGTTTACGACACCGGTGACTACCCTGACGGTACTGTTCTGCTCCAGACCGGAGCCCTGGATAACAGCGACCTTATAATAGGACCGGTTTTTCTGGATAAGATTGAGGAGATTATCGGATTTTCGACAGAGAATGGCATCCCTTTGGTGTCACCTATGGACCCGAGGAGCGAATATCTGGCAGCTGACAATCCTCTCTTCTTTCAGGTGGGAATTTCTCTGTATAATCAGCAGGCAAATCTTTTAAAGAGTCTCTCAAGGAGCAGCCAGATAACTCTGATATACGAAGAGGAAGGATCTGACTCCAGTCTGATATCTGTAAGCAAAAAAATACTTGACAAACTGGCGGTAAAATACTCTTCTCTCTCCTATAACCTGCTTTCCGGCAGAGAAATGGGGCCCAAAATTGAGTCCAGGTTGTCTGATTCAAGATTGAATGAGGTTGTGGTGTTGTCCAACTCAGAAGCATTTGTCTCGGATGTACTCAGAAACCTAAACCTGCTGAGTTCAAGAAACGGATATAAAATATCTCTGTACGGAACACCCAGGTGGAGAAATTTTGACAATGTGGATATTGCCTACTACCACTCTATGAACCTACACCTATCGCTCCAGTATTATGTTGATTATGAAAGCTATGAGGTAGAATCTTTCCTCGAACAATACAGGTCATACTTTGCTTCTGAACCCTCACCCTACTCTTTTCAGGGGTATGACCTCGGGAGGTTTTTTCTCAATAACATGTTCAGACACGGATCCAGGTTCATCAGGCGCATTGAGGGGAATCGTGAGGTGCTTCTACAGTCAGATTTAAGATTCCGCAGAGAGGGAAGAGGTTTTATAAACAGCGAGAGCCGGCTGGTTATCTACAATCCGGATTTTTCAGTCCAGATCAGCCGTTTTTACCGCCAGCCATAATCTCTCCTCATCGTTGAGCAGAGGTGAGAGCATCTCCCTTACATATTTGTGGTAACTGTTCAGCCAATCAGTTGCCTCGTTGCCAAGTATCTCTTTGTCAATGGCCTTTTTATCAACAGGAACCAGTGTGAGTGTTTCGAAATCATAGAAATCACCCCAGGCTGTCGACTTCCACTCACGGCACAGAATAGTGTTCTCTGTTCTTATACCGTATTCACCCTCAACATAAACAGCCGGCTCGTTTGATAAAACCATACCAGGCACAAGGGAGACCGGATTCTCCTCCATTCTGATACTCTGCGGCCCTTCGTGG
>JALNXR010000243.1 GCA_023230265.1 Bacteroidales bacterium
ACATCTGATCCGATTTTCAATCCATATCGTATGTGGGCATCGTGCAGATAATCAGGTGTGCAGACTGATAAAAAATCCACACCCTTACCGGCGCTTTTCTGTTTGGATAAATGTCTGTCAAAGAGCTCAAACTCTGTGAAATACGAACATTCGGGGTAATAGCTGTCTAAAAGTCCGACACTGTCAAAAGGATCAATGGCTGCTATAAGGTTATTACCGGAATTCTTTATTGCTTTAAGATGTCGCGGAGCTATATATCCGGCGACTCCCATCAGTGCGAATTGTTTCACTTGTTCCAAAATATTCTGTTTTACAAACTCAGTTAATTAATTATACCCTTCTTCCTAACCTGTTAACGCCATCCGAAGAGGTGAGGCGTGAGTTTTTTATTTGCAAAGGGATGGTAATCTCCTTTAAGTCCTGCAGGTTCTGCGTTACGTATGTCATGTACAATCTCGATGGATCTTCTGGAATCAACTATTCTGAATCCCTCTCCGGCAAGAATCTTCTTATAGGATTCTGTATGGAGCTCGGTAAAACCGTCAGAAAATTCAATCTCTTCTCCTTCAATCATTAGTGAACGATATGTTCTTTTTCCGGTTTTCACTGCCTCCTCCGGAAGAGTATCGGCATTAATGCTGAGGAAATATCTCACACGGGCTCTCTCAAACTCCAAATATCCTGCCACCCTGTCGTGTGAGGCGATATGTACAATATTTTTTGTCACTTTGCCAAATATCCATCCCAGCATATCGTAGAAATGAACTCCGATATTTGTGGCAACACCTCCGCTCTTACGTACATCCCCCTTCCAGCTGGTATAATACCAATATCCCCTTGAGGTGATGTAAACAAGGTCTATGTCAAATATTTTCCCCGCCGGAGCAGCCTCAACTCTCTTTTTTAAGTTGACAATAGAGGGGTGTAACCTGAGCTGAAGAATGTTGTATATGTTTTTTCCGGTTTCCCGTTCTGCAGATTCAAGGGCATCAATATTCCACGGATTGAGCACAACCGGTTTCTCGCAGATTACATCGGCACCAGCCCTGAGACCAAATCTGATATGAGCGTCGTGGAGATAATTAGGGGTGCATACAGAGACAAAATCCAGGTTCTTCTTTTTTGATATATGCCTTTCAAACATCTCGTATTCAGAAAAGAATGCACAATCCGGGAAATAGGAGTCTACTATCCCCACACTGTCAAAGATATCGTAGGCCGCAACAAGCTGGTTACCTGTATCTTTAATTGCCTTCATATGCCGGGGAGCTATATATCCGGCAGCTCCGATCAAAGCAAAATTTTTCATGTAAATATTTCTCTAATACTTTCTTAAATATTTATTTCTTCAATAATTCTTTCTTCAATAATTCTTTCTTCAATAATTCTTTCTTTAATAATTCTTTCTTCAATATTTCTTTCCTCAATATTTATTTCAACAATTATTTCAACAACACTTATTTACGATTGATATACATCTCCTGGTAATAGTTCTGGTACTCTCCGGAGGTGACTCTCTCAAGCCATTCCGGATTAGTCAGGTACCATCTGACAGTGAGTGTCAGCCCCTCATCAAAATCCACAGAATGACTCCATCCCAATTTGTTTCTCAGTCTGGATGAGTCTATTGCATAACGAAGATCGTGTCCGGCCCTGTCTGTAACAAAAGTTATCAGTCTGTCACTTGTTCCGGGTTCTCTACCGAGCTCCCTGTCCACAATCTCAATCAGCTTTCTTATAAGATCTATGTTTTTCCACTCGTTGCCGCCGCCGATATTGTAAGTTTCTCCGGTAGTGCCTTTATGAAAGATTAAATCTATGGCGGCGGCGTGGTCTTCCACAAAGAGCCAGTCTCTCACATTCTCACCTTTCCCGTAAACAGGTAGAGGTTTGTTGTGTTTGATATTGTTTATAAAGAGGGGGATAAGCTTTTCTGGAAACTGGTAACTTCCGTAATTATTTGAGCAGTTTGATATCACCACAGGTAATCCGTAGGTGTCGTGATATGCCCTTACAAAGTGGTCAGATGCAGCTTTGGAGGCAGAGTAGGGAGAGTGAGGTTCGTAACGGCTTCTCTCTGTAAAAGGTTCCTCACCTGTATCAAGGGAACCGTAAACCTCGTCTGTTGAGACATGGTAAAACAGCTTACCTTCAAAATCGTTTTTCCAGAATACAAGGGCTGTCTGGAGTAGCGATAAGGTTCCCAGAACATTAGTGTGTGCAAAGGCAAAGGGATCTCTGATAGATCTGTCAACATGAGATTCAGCTGCCAGATGTATCACTCCGTCTATCCCATACCGGGCGAAGAGGTCACTCAGAAGCTCCGTATTGCAGATGTCCCCCTTTATAAAAGTGTAATTTGTCTTATTCTCCAACTCTTTAAGGTTCTCCAGATTTCCTGCGTAGGTGAGTTTGTCCAGATTAATGATATTGTAATCAGGATGGCTTTTTACCATATATTTCACAAGGTGGGAACCAATAAATCCTGCTCCTCCTGTAATTAGAATGTTCTTGCTCATATCTCTGATATCTAAGTAGTAAAATCTTGAGTTTTCATATTTCTGATGCATTTCTCAAGAGAGCTCCTCCAGTGAGGTATCTCCAGAGAGAAGGCAGCTTTTACCTTATCTTTGTTCAGCAGTGAGAAGGAAGGCCTTTTTGCCGGTGCCGGAAACTTGTCGCTTGTCACAGGCAATACTTTGCAGTTAAATCTGTAGCCGGACTCTTCCGGCCATTTTTCCTTAGCCAGCCTTATCGTTTCGTAAGCCAGGTCGTACCATGAACATACCCCCTCATTTGAGTAGTGGTAGATGTAATCTTCCCAGTTTCTCTCCTCCTGGTTGCAGGGTGGGATATTTCCCGAGAGGGAGACAATTTTTATTATTGACTCAGCCAGATCTCCGGCATAAGTTGGAGATCCGATCTGATCGAATACAACATTTATACTCTCCTTTTCTATAGCCAGCCTGAGTATGGTTTTAACAAAATTTGACCCATAACAGGAATACAACCACGAAGTTCTGATTATATTATGCCGACACCCGGTTGCAATTACAGCCTTCTCTCCTTCCAGTTTTGTGCGGCCATAGGTGGTAAGGGGGGATGTCCGCTCCTCCTCTCGGTAGGGTAAGGGACCATTACCGTCAAACACATAATCGGTAGAAATATGAAGCATGTATCCGTTTACACTCTTCATAGCGGCAGCAAGATAACCGGGAGCGAAACCGTTAAGTTTGAGAGCTCCGGTAAGATCATCTTCTGCTCTGTCCACTGCTGTATATGCTGCACAGTTAATTATATGGGTGATTCCGTTATTCTGTACAAAAGTGTTCACCGCTTCCTGGTCGCAAATATCCAGCTCTTTTATATCGGTAAAAAATATTTTGGTAAATCCTGTTTCAGATTTGTCACTCTGCTCAAAAGCACTCCTAAACACCCTCTCTCTCTCTCTGAGTTCGCTTCCCAGCTGCCCGCAGGCACCCGTTATCAGTATTGCAGACATAATTGACTTTAATTATTTAGGTTATTGTGGTAGTCAAAGAGTTCGGCCTCAGAGAGAAGTGGATGGTTTTTATCCTTTTCGCTCAGTGTTATCTCCCTGAGTGGTAACTGCCAGTCAATATTCAGCTGAGGATCGTTCCACCTTACTGCTCTCTCGGAATCTGGCTTATAGGGGTTATCTGTCTTATATTGTACAATTGTGTTGTCTTCCAGAACAGAAAAGCCGTGAGCAAATCCTCTTGGGATAAAAAGCTGTCTTTTGTTTTGCTCCGAAAGTTCAACTGATACATATTTTTTAAAGGTCGGAGAGCCCCTCCTTAAATCCACCGCGATGTCAATTATCCTGCCTGTCACAACCCTG
>JALNXR010000244.1 GCA_023230265.1 Bacteroidales bacterium
TGATAATTATGGCAGTGCCCATTCCGCCCCCGATGCAGAGTGAAGCCAGACCCAATTCCTTTTTATGGGCCTCCATTTCGTGAATAAGAGTGACTATAATACGGTTTCCGGAAGCTCCTATAGGATGTCCCAGTGCAATCGCCCCGCCGTTGATATTACATCTCTGATCAAACCAATCTTGTGTAACATTGTGTTCTTTCTTCAGCTCCTTTATAACTCCCAGAGATTGTGCTGCAAAAGCTTCATTTAACTCAACAAGATCAATGTTGGAAAGTTTTAAACCTGCATTTTTTAATGCCATTCTTACAGCAGGGACAGGGCCCATTCCCATAATTGAAGGATCAACTCCACCCTGACCCACTGAAACTATCTCGGCAAGGGGTTTAAGATTGTACTTTTTAACAGCATCTTCCGAGCAGATTACAGTAAAGGAGGCTCCGTCATTAATACCGGATGCATTTCCGGCAGTAACTGTTCCATCTTTTTTGAACGCAGGTCTTAATGTCCCCAGTTTTTCAAAAGAGGTTCCCCTGTTCGGGAACTCGTCTTTATCAAAAACCGTTGTCTCTTTTTTTGTCACAATCTCAACAGGGACAATCTCTTTGGCAAAAGCACCTCCATCAACAGATCTGATTGCTTTCTGCTGTGATGAAAAAGCAAACCGGTCCTGTTCTTCCCTGGATATAGAGTATTTTTCGGCAACATTTTCTGCTGTTATACCCATATGGTAGTTATTAAAGGCATCTGTCAATCCGTCACACACCATATGATCCACAGCCTGGAAATTACCCATTTTCGCACCAGATCTCAGATTGGATGGAAGGATAAAACCAGAATTGGTCATTGATTCAGTTCCTCCTGCAACTACGATATCAGCCATACCGGAAAGTATTCCGGCATAGCCGTTCATAACAGACTTCATTCCCGAGCCGCAAACCATATTGATTGAGTACGCGGGTACCTCAGCCGGGATTCCTGCTTTGATCGAACACTGCCTGGCAACACCCTGCATCTGTCCGGCGGAGAGAATGTTACCGGCTATGACCGTATCCACCCATCCGGGTTCTATTCCAGCATCCTTAACCACCTCTTTTATAACGATAGCTCCAAGCTCACCCGGTGAAAAGGGTGAGAGTGATCCCATAAATTTGCCTATGGCTGTTCTGCGGGCTGCAACGATGTAAACTTTTTTCATGATTATTGTCTCATTTTAATTAATTTATCTGATATTATAAGTGGGGCTCCGGTTGCCTCCATAATCTCCTCAACCGTGAATTCGGGATGTATCTCCTTAAGTAACAAACCTTCCGGAGTAACTTCGATCACTCCCATTTCTGTTATGATCAGATTTACCTGACCAGCTGCAGTAAGAGGCAGATTGCATTTTTTCAGTATTTTATGAGCACCTTTGGCTGTATGCTCCATAGCAAGAATAACCCTTTTTGCACCCACTATAAGGTCCATAGCTCCCCCCATCCCGGGAGTCTTCTTCCCGGGTATCATCCAGTTGGCCAGATTTCCCTCCTGATCAACCTCTAATGCACCCAGAACTGTAACATCAACATGTCTTCCCCTGATTATTGAGAAGGAGTGTGAAGAGTCAAAGCAGGATGCACCCGGAAAAAAGGTTATGTAACCCCCTCCGGCATTTGTGTAATCCTCGTTTTCCTCACCAGAAAGAGGTGCCGGACCCATTCCGAGCAATCCGTTTTCTGATTGAAGGGTAACCTTTACCCCTGGAGGCAGGTAATTTGGTATGAATGTGGGTAGTCCGATTCCGAGATTCACCACATCCCCGTCTTTAAGTTCGAGAGCTGCTCTTTTGGCAATTACCTCTCTTATCTGGTTTTTGTCCATCTTTTAAATATTTCGGTTAATAATAGTTATCGTTTTAATCCTCTCCTCACATATTCCTGCGCAACAAACGAAGCCACATCATCGGCATAGGTATTTATCCCGAATCCGGCATCGTAGCCCAACTCCTTGGCAAGTTCGTGAGTTATTCTGGGTCCTCCGCAAACCAATATAACTTTGTCCCTCAGCCCTTCTGCCTCCATCATCTCAACCAATTCCACAAGATTTTTTATATGGACATCTTTTTGAGTCACTGTCTGGGATACAAGCAGGGCGTCGGCCTTAAGCTCTATAGCCTTTGCAATAAAATTTTCATTCAAAACCTGGGACCCCAGATTGTATGCCCGGATCATTTCATACCTCTCCAGTCCGTAGTGACCGGCAAAGCCCTTCATATTCATTATTGCGTCTATCCCTACAGTATGTGCGTCGGTTCCGGTGCTTGCCCCTATTACAACCAATTCTCTGCCGATATTTGTTTTTATAAATTCGTCAGTCTGGTGCATATCCATGACATCTGTTTCAACCTTTGGTACAAATATGGTAGTATAATCAATTGTATGTGTGGATGAACCATAACAATTAAAAAAGGTGAAACCTGGGGTAAGCTCCTTATAATAGACTACCATGGGATTATCCAAACCCATTTTTTTGATAAGCTGTTTTGCTGCCTCTGTTGCTTCGGGACCGCAGGGAAGAGGGAGTGTAAAACTCAGCTGTACCTTTCCGTCATTTAAAGTATCTCCGTATGGTTTAACTTTTTTATAATCCAGGGTTTTTTCAAAATCACCCTTGTTTGTAGAATATAAACCTGAACTCATCTCAGCTCCTCCTTTTCATTAAATCGATATATGGATTGTAATAATTTTTCCCTTTAAGAACAACACCTTCAAGACCTTTTCCCCCTTTTCTGGATCTTTTTACATCAGCAAACAAACCCTCCTCAAGAGCGGCAAACAAACCGAGATCACAAATTTTCTCCAGCAGCGAGATCGCCTGTTCCAGTACATGCTCAGCTCTTTTCTTAATAATTCCACCATCTTTAAATTCAATCTCACCGGAGATGTCTCTCATATTGTTAAATATATACCTGGCATTCTCGATTGAGAGGTAACGGTCTGACATAAAAGGAGTGTGCACTGCTTCTGTGGGCATACCCAGTAACTGAATCCCCTGCCTTGTCCATACGCCTATAATATTAAAAAGAGCATCCTGAATATGACCTTTAAAGATATTACCTGTCATATATTTTGTAGGAGGCATGTACTTTAACGGAGCATTAGGGAAAATTTCCCTTGTCATCTGAGCCTGAGCCAATTCGTATAGAAATCCGTTTTCAGTATCAGGATCCATTTCAAAAGCATGCCCAAGGCCCATCTGCTCCGCGGGAAGTGCCGCAAGCAGAGCCAGCTGTTCGTTTATAAGGTCCGATGCCAGAACAGTGTGAGCCTGATGAAACGCATCTGCAGTAGTTAGATAGTTATCCTCTCCTGTGTTAATTATTACCCCAGCGTATCCGTTTATGATTCTGGAGAAATACTGATCAATCAGAGTTCTTTGCATATTGATATCCCTGAAGAGAATTCCGTAGAGTGCGTCATTGAGCATAACGTCAAGTCCTTCAAATGCTCCCATAACTGCAATTTCCGGCATACAAAGTCCTGAACAGTAGTTACAAAGTCTGATATATCTTTTAAGCTCCTCCCCTGTTTTATCAAGAGCAGATCTCATTATCCTGAAATTCTCCTGAGTGGCAAATGTCCCCCCAAATCCCTCAGTTGTTGCTCCGTATGGTACGTAATCCAGAAGAGACTGTCCTGTGGTACGGATAACGGCAATTATGTCGGCTCCCTGTCTTGCAGCAGCCTCCGCCTGAACGACATCCTCATAAATGTTCCCGGTTGCAACTATTACATATAGATAAGGTTTTGATCCCTCTCCAAGATTTTTAATATAATTTTTCCTTCGCTCACTGCGACTTTTTATCAGATCAGTACTTTTG
>JALNXR010000013.1 GCA_023230265.1 Bacteroidales bacterium
GCAGATTATGTTCCCGGAATTATTTCAACCTGGGAAAGCGGATCGGATATAATTTGTCACAATGCTCCCCATTTACTTTTTGCACATGTTCCTGTTGATCCGATTGATGACCCGACCGAAGCGATTATTGCCCTGACTCATTTTGATATCGCTGCTCCTGCATTTGGCCTCGGTACATGCTGGGCGGGATTTGTAAAAATGGCTTTAGACAATTATAAACCATTGAAAGATCTGCTGTCAGTGCCGGAAGGACGTAAAGCAGCCTGCCCAATGCTGTTTGGATATTCAAGTTATAAAATCACTTCAATTCCAAGACGAAACCCTGTAGATATTAAATGGAGATAATAGGATACCAGTGATTTTTTTATTAAATTTATTGGATAAAACTATAACGCTATGGAAAATATTCTTGGTTCAATCTTATCTCAAATTGATAATAATGCCTTAAAAACTATCAGCCGGCAGGCTAACACAACACCCGCAAAGGCCAAAAGTGCACTAACAAGTGCAATTCCCGCACTGATGCACGCAATGGCAAAAAACAGCAGTACAAAAGAGGGTGCAGATGCATTGCAAAAAGCTGTGAAAAAAGACCATGACGGAAGTCTGCTGGATAACCTGGGTGAATTTCTGAATAATCCCGGCTCTGTCAACGGAGAAGGAATACTTAAACATGTTCTGGGCAACAAAAGACAAAATGTTGAAAAATATATCAGCAAAGGTTCCGGCCTCGACAACTCTTCAACAGCAAAAATTCTTGAAATGGCAGCTCCTATAGTGATGGGTTACCTTGGGAAGAAAAATGCAGGCGGAGGGGGAATAGGTGATTTGCTCGATTCATATCTTAAAACAGAGAAAAAACACACCCAAAAATCCCAGAGTGTTTTAAACCAGATACTTGACAGGGATGGTGATGGAGATGTTATAGATGATATTGCAGAAATCGGAACTTCTTTTCTTGGTAGAATGTTAAGGAGAAAATAATCCCTCCAATTGTGAATCTGTTTTTGGATAATAGAAGGAGAATTATGAAGGTGTTTTCACAAATTTGTTTTGATTAAAAGTTATCAGACAGAATATCTTCTTACGGAAATTAAGACTCAACGAAATTGAAATCATAAGGGCCCGGCACGGCAGAATGGACTTAAGAGGTTAAAAAAAGGAGTAACATACAATGAGTGATGATATTCAATTAGACAATTCGGATTTTCTCAATTCGCTTCTGTCAGGAAATCGCAGCATGTGTTCCAAAATTATACAGGAACATTTAAAAAATCAGATTCCGGTTCAATATCTATATGAAAACATAATTAAAAAATCACTATATGAAGTTGGAGAACTATGGGAGTCAAATAAAATCACTGTTGCCACTGAACACCTGGCTTCTGCCATAGTGGAGGCGATTTTAAACGAACTGTATTTCACCATTGTTGGCGGCAAAAAAAATATAAAGAGTGTTGTTGTCTCTTGTGTTGAGAATGAATTTCATCAGATAGGTATTAAAATGGTGAGTGATATTTTTGAATTAAATGGCTGGAACTCATTTTTCCTGGGAGCGAATACTCCTACAAATGAACTAATTAAGTTTACTAAAATTATTAAACCTGATATTCTTGCAATTTCCCTTACTCTAAATTATAATTTGCCAATACTGGAAAGAATGATACAGGAAATAAGGAAAGAGATTACTGACTTACCTGTTTTAGTTGGTGGACAGGCATTCACCAGGGGAGGGAAAGATGCTGTTGCCAAATATTCAAATGTAATATACTTGCCGAATTTAAATGCTATAGATTTGTTTATTAAGAATTTCCAGCCAACTAATTAAAAGTTGAATTTATTGGAATAACATGCAAAAAGAGAGTGTAAAATCTTTATTATCTGAATGGTCAGTAGAAATCGATGAAGCAATCATCAGAAGTAAATCATTTTGCATTGCATTATTTTCTACAGAAAAAACGTTGATATACAGTAATGAGGCATTTAATTCACTCATAAACAATGATCCCGCAGGATCATTTCTTAATCCTTCCTTTGATGCGCTTCTTAAATTGGATAATTCTTCCGCTCTTATTTTTGACGGGATATTAACTTTTGGCGACTATAAATCTGTGAATCCCTCAATAGCAGCACAGATTTTCAGAAAGCACAATAAATTACTGATAATCGGGGGTGGAGATACAACACAGCTCCTGGAGCAGAATAGTGCCATGCATCAGTTAAACAGAGAGATAATCGGTCTGCAAAGGGATCTGATTAAAAAAACACGTACATTGGAATACACTTTATCTCAATTAAACGAAGCAAATCTTGAACTGAACAGATTGAATGCCGATAAAGACCGTTTTATCCAGATTCTCGGACACGATTTAAGAGGCCCGTTTAATACTCTGCTCGGATTTTCAGAAATATTGCTGGAGAATCTCCGTATATATGACATTGATCAGGTTGAAGAGCTGATAAAATTAATTCATAAAGCATCACAACAAACATTCAATTTGCTGGAAGACTTATTGTTGTGGTCAAAGTCGCAGGCAGGAAAATTGCCGTTTGAACCTCAAAAAATAGTTTTTGAAGTAATTTGTGCAGAGGTAATCAGTAGTTTGATTGATACTGCCAGGACCAAGAATATATTAATTAATTTTTCTGAAGAGGAAACAACTACCTTTTCTGCAGATCCGAATATGCTCAAAACAGTCTTACGGAACTTACTCTCAAACGCAATAAAATTCACAAATCAGAACGGATTCATCAGTGTTTACACAGAGAAATCCGGAACGGACATTACCATAACAATTTCTGACAATGGTGTGGGAATTGAAAAGGAAGACATTGCGAAACTCTGGGATGTGTCTCATAATTTTACGACCAAGGGCACTGCAGGTGAAAAGGGGACTGGCCTGGGACTGGCTTTATGCAGGGAATTTGTGGAAAAACACGGTGGCCGGATCTGGGCAGAAAGCGAACCTGGGAAAGGGAGTGACTTTAAATTTACAATGCCTTTGTCAAGTGATTAATCTTTCTAAAAACTTACTCTATGAACTATGTACGGCAATTCGGGGTCAGGAAGCTGGTGAGCTTTGTGATTACTCCGCTTATAGTTATCTATATAATGTTCTTTGCCGGGATTGCTCCTGATAATCCGCTGATTGCATATACACTTGGAGTGGCTCTTCTTATGGCGGTGCTGTGGATAACAGAGGCGGTGTCTTTGGCCGTGACTTCGCTGATTCCAGTGGCTTTGTTTCCTTTGCTTGGGATCATGGATGGCAGGGCGGTAGCAGCAACCTACTTCAACGATGTGATTTTCTTGTTTATGGGAGGATTCCTTATCTCTCTGGCAATGGAAAAATGGGACCTTCACCGCCGGATTGCATATAATATTCTCTGCTTTACCGGGACAAGCCCGGCGAGGATCCTTCTGGGCTTTATGCTGGCCTCATTTTTCCTTTCTATGTGGATTTCAAATACAGCCACGGCTATGATGATGCTACCGATCGCCATGGCTATCATAAGCCAGTTAAATGTACTGATGAACAATAAAAGCTCTGCCAGGTTTTCCGTTGGAATTTTACTGGGAATAGCATACAGTGCCTCTGTCGGGGGTATGGCTACGCTGGTGGGAACTCCTCCCAATCTATCCTTTATCAGAATTTTCCATATCTATTTCCCTGATGCTCCGGAGATCTCCTTTTATAAATGGATGCTTTTTGCAGTGCCTGTCTCTGTTTTGATGTTTATTTTTATATGGACTCTCCTGTACACATTTTTCCGTCCTAAAAAAAAGGAGTGGTGCGATGTAGACAAACACACTTTTCACGACCAGCTTAAAGAGATGGGGAAGAGAACTTACGAACAGAATTTTGTATTTGTCGTTTTTATTCTTGTGGCCATTCTCTGGATTAGCAGAGTGGATCTGGATTTTGGCTTTGCCAGGATTCCGGGATGGAGTAATTTACTTCCGGTATCAAAATTTATCAATGATGGAACTGTCGCTATATTCATGGCTCTTATCCTCTTCTTTATCCCGTCGCGGACAACCAGGGGAGATACCATTCTGGAGTGGGAAACGGCTTCTAAACTGCCGTGGAACATTTTATTGCTGTTCGGGGGTGGTTTTGCATTGGCGACAGGATTCAAAGAGAGCGGTCTCTCCCTTTGGTTTGGAGGGCATCTTTCGGGAATTGCAAACCTGCATCCCTTTTTGATTATGCTCATTATTTGCCTGGTAATAACTTTCCTGACAGAACTCACTTCAAATACGGCTACCACCGAAATGGTGCTGCCAATCCTTGCCGGTATTGCTATTACCACTGGAATTAATCCTGTAATGCTGATGATCCCCGCCACCTTGTCTGCCTCTATGGCCTTTATGCTACCGGTTGCAACACCACCCAACGCCATCATTTTTGGAACCGGGCTTGTATCTGTGAGGCAGATGGCAGCCACCGGATTTGCAATAAACCTGGTTGGTGCGGTTATCTGTGCAGCTATGATGTTTTTTTGGGGAACACGGGTTTTCATACTATAGAAATCGGATTACTCAGAGAGTTAGTTTTGATCGGAACACTTTGATCAGGACGGCCGCTTGCGACTGTCCAATAATTTGCAAAAAATGAACATTAATTGTGGTGATATAAAAAAATGAACATATATTTGCATTATGTTCATAAAATTAAAAATATTGAACATATATGGAAAGGCAAATATTTGACAGACAAAAACCCCACAATGATTTACCATTGTTACCCCCAGATAAGGATATCGAAAGCAATCCATTTATTCTAAAGCGATTAGTGTCAGCATCCAGAGCTTTGGCAACGGTAAATGGAAATCTAAACCGATTGCCCAATCCTTTAATGCTAATAAATACATTGGCTTTGCAGGAAGCTAAAACTTCAACAGAAATAGAAAATATTTTCACAACAGAAGATGAGCTTTATAAAGCGATATCAGACACATATAAAGAAGCAAATCTAAATCCGGGAACAAAAGAAGTGTTAAAATACAGAGAAGCACTTTGGGCCGGCTATAAAGAATTGAAGACAAACAGAAAGATTGATTCTGATTTGATTAAACGAATCTTCAACCAAATAAAAGAAACCACAACTGGTTATAGACCACCACAAGCTCAAGTTGTAATAAAAAGAGGTGAAAGTGAATTTCGTCCCGGAGAGATTATTTATACCCCTCCAAGAGGAGAAGGATTAATTGAATCGTTAATGGATAATTTGGTTGACTATTTGAATAATGATGAAAAATATCCCATAGACCCATTATTGAAAATGTGTGTAGCTCATTATCAGTTCGAAGCAATCCACCCATTTCAGGATGGAAATGGACGGACAGGAAGAATTTTGAATTTGTTATATTTATTCAGTAAAGGATTATTGAGTCAGCCGGTACTTTATATGTCCAAGTTTATAATTTTAAACAAAGAGGATTATTATTTCAAATTAGGAGCAGTAACGCAACGAAATTCCTGGGAACCCTGGATTGAATTTATGTTGGAAGCAACAGAAAAGACTTCTTTACTGACTAATTCAAGGATTAATGAGATATTATCGCAGATGGATTCAACTCTTGAATATGCCAAAGGGAAGATAAAATGGTATAGTAAGGAGGTAAACGAAGCAATATTCAGTCAACCATACATTAAACCTGGTGTAATAGGAAAAATTGTTGGAAAAACCTCAAGGACAACATTGACGAAATATGTGAATGATCTGGTAAAATATAAAATTCTCAGACCTAGTAAAGATGGTGTTGAGGTGTTTTATATAAATGATGATTTAATAAGAATTTTAGAAGGGTAGGGAAAAGAGAATTGGCAATCAGGTGGTGATTACCACTAACCCTGTCTGCTTGTTTATACTGTATGAATGTTTTCTGAAACTTATGAAAAATTATGGCACATTCTCACGAACATAGCCACGAACATACCGGATCTATTAATTACGGTAGAGCCTTCGCTTTGGGTATTGGATTGAATATCATTTTTGTAGCCGTAGAAATAATTTATGGTCTGATCGCAAACTCATCAGCACTTCTGGCTGATGCCGGCCACAACGCCAGTGATGTTCTGGGTCTGGTGTTTGCCTGGACTGCCGCCTGGCTTGCAACCATAAAACCTAAGGGTAAATATACTTATGGTTTGCGCAAAACGACAATTCTGGTCTCTATCCTGAATGCCCTGTTTTTATTTGGGGCGGTTGCCGCAATTGTCTGGGATGCAATTGGAAAATTTAAAAATCCGGTGCCGGTGGCCGGAACACAGGTTATGATTGTAGCAGCTGTCGGCGTAATTATCAATACAGCAACCGCCCTCCTTTTTATGAAAGGGCAGAAGGAGGATCTGAATATCAAAGGGGCGTTCCTGCATATGGCAGCCGATGCAGGTGTATCACTCGGGGTTCTTATTGCCGGCTTATTGATAAATCTCACCGGATTGCAATGGATTGACCCGGTTACCAGTTTCCTTATCATATCAGTGGTTCTGTGGGGCACCTGGAAGCTGTTCACAGACTCCATTGATCTGGCCCTGGATGCAGTTCCAAAGAATATAAACATAAATCAGGTGCGTGATTACATTCTTTCATTAGAAGGGGTGGCCGGCATTCATGATTTGCATATCTGGGCGATGAGCACCACAAGGGTGGCACTTTCTGCACACCTTATTACCTCAAAACAAACAGATAATGGTTTTATAAAAGAGATTCAGACTGGATTGTACGAAAAATTCAACATAGAACATACTACCATCCAAATTGAGTTTGGCCCGGATTTAAATAATTGCAATCCTGATTGTGAGTGAAAAATAGAAACATAATAAACAGAAATATGAGTAAAAGTTTTACAATTATGACATTGGCAGCAATCCTGTTAACAGGATTTTGTTTTGCCCAGGATCATCCCGGCAGACTGCAGATTGTAGGCAAATGCACCGTGTTTTCTATGCCTGAAAATATTGTTATCGGAATACCGGTAAATGTAACAGATTCATTGTATATCAGATGTTCCGATATACTAATGAATAGATTGAACAGGATTCAGGGTGAGTTGATAGAAAAAGGTATTAATAAAGACCTTATAAAAACCCTGAATTTATCAATTTCAGAAAATAACTATTACGATAATGGGAAAATGATCAAAGCCGGACATAGAGGATATGCCCTTCTGCAGATAACCGATAAGTTCTCAATCCGGAATCTGGAAGATGTTCTGGATGTGTTAAATAAAAATGAATCTTCTTATTCTGTTAGTTTTGACTTGTCGGATACTCAGATCGAAAGGTTGAACGAGCAGGCAATAAACTTTGCGATTGAAGATGCATGCAAAAAGGCCGATATAATTGCAAAAGCCTCAAAATCAGAGTTAGGGAGAATAGTTAAGATAACATACGACTACTCAAATTACGGAAACGATCCGTTAATGCTTTCAAGAGAGGAAGAAGTTCCGTTTATGGTAGGTGGAATTATTAATCTGAGGCCGAAAGAGAGATCAGTCGAAAAAAAGGTATTGGTAGAATGGGAAATTAAATAATATCAGATAGAAGCAGCTGCATCTGCATTCAGGAGAGCTTCGCAGACCATTTTGGCAGTTATTATTTTGTTTTCGTGATGTATTGGAGAGCCCTTCTCTGATGCTTTTATTGCAACTTGCATCAGCCCGTCATGATTAGTACGGGAAATTCCGAGATCTGAGAGACGGGTCGGAAGACCTACCGATTTACAAAAAGCATAGACCTGATCGATCTCCTCTTTTGGAGCTCCGGTGAGGTATAATCCGGCAAGGACTCCAAAAGCCACCTTTTCTCCGTGATAGTAGCTGTGGGTTTCGGGCAAAGCGGTAAGCCCGTTGTGAATAGAGTGTGCAGATGCAAGTCCTCCGCTTTCGAAGCCAATTCCGCTTAACAGTATATTTGCTTCAATAATGTTTTCAAGTGCTTGGCTGACAACACCTGCTGTGCAGTCTTTCTTTGCCTGGAGTGCGTTTTCCAGCAAGATAGAGTAACACAGACGGGCCAGATTCTTTCCGGCTAAAGTGGAAAGCCCCCCGCATTCATTTGTAGAAGAGGTTGAGGCGCAGGAGCGGGCTTCGAACCAGGTGGCCAATGCATCTCCGATACCTGCCACCAAAAAGCGTACCGGAGCATGAGCAATTATCTCTGAATCAACAAGAACGACTGAAGGATTAAGACGTTGGTAGTGGACTTTTTCAAACACGCCATCCGGAGTGTAGGTAACAGCACAACCACTGCAGGGTGCATCGGTGGAGGCAATTGTCGGGACCACTATTACCGGCAAGTCTGCCCGGTCAGCTGCAATCTTGCCTGTGTCAATCACTTTACCTCCTCCCATTGCCACAACTATTTCTGATTTATCGCTTTTTATTATCCCGGCTATGCGGCCTAACTCTTTTTCGCAGCACTCACCTCCAAATATTTCGACATGAACTCTTGATGAAAGACCAGATTGTGAGAAATTTGCAGGCAGATGTTTTGCTGCAGAGGGAGATGTGATAACCAGGGCTTTGCTTCCAAACCTGTTAATCATATTCTCCAGCTGATTTACAGCACCTCTGCCCTGAATATATTTTCCGGGGAAACATGCAATATTATTCATTACAATTTTTTTATTATCACAATAAAGTTAGTGAAGTTTTACACTGATTTGAAATTTAGCTGGAATTTTTACCATATCTTTGGTACAGTCATTAAATTATCCCTAATAAAATTAATCTAAAAGAGATGAAAAACTATTTTGATTTCACTTTATCAGGCAAAAAATTTCTGCCTGTGTGGCTGGTTATTTACCTTCTGATATTTCTTCCTTATATCTTCGTTTTGAGATATTCAGTTCAAATGATGACACCTCAAATGATGACACCGGGGATGCAAACTCTTCCGGAATTACCTGATAATATGATTTTATTTGGGTTAATCATGATTTGTATAGGTTTAGCTGCACTCGTTATAGGGTTTTTCATTTGTAAAATTTTAATTGAGAGTGTTAAATATTCAGATGCCAACCTCAAATTCAATGGCAGATTCTGGTCTTTTGTCGGGAAAATCCTGTTGGGCATACTTCTCTCTGCTGTTACACTGGGGATTTATGCTCCCTGGTTCGCAAGAGATATACACAGGTTCTTTGTAAACGGAACATCACTCAATGACTCCGGGTTTGAATTCAAAGGTAAAGGCGGAACTCTTTTCCTGATATTTTTGCTTGGAATGTTTTTGCCGGTTATAGTCGTTTCCCTGTTGTTCGCAAGTCAACTAGCTGTGTTAGATGGGTTTAGTATCTATACGGTTTTGTTTCAGGTTTTGATGGTAATAGTGATGATTCCCGGGATTTACCTGATATACAAATGGATGATTGATATAAAGTACAAGGATTACCAGATCAAATGGCAGACTGCACTTGTAAACTCCTCGTGTAAAATACTATTTGAACTGTTTCTTGCATTAATAACTTTGGGAATATACCTGCCACTTACATATCTCAAATTGTACAAATATTTTGTTGAGAGAACAGTTGCTGTTAAAGAAGGCTCAACGCTAAGCTTTGGCTATGAGCTGAATATTCCCAAAGATTTCTTTTATGTATGGGGCCAGGTTTTACTGATCATAATAACTGCCGGAATATACTATCCCTGGGCAGCCGCAAAGATCGGCCGGAGAGTTTTGTCAAAAACTTATTTAACTCAAAGCCAGACTGAACCTCAGACAGTCTGACCGTATTAAATCACAATAAATTATGGAATGTTGCAATGAATGTGGATTGGGTATCGGGATGATAATCCTGTTCTCTGTGCTTGCTCTCTGGGATATTATATGGAGAGCCATAGCCCTTTGGAAATCAGCCAGAAATAACCATCTGGCCTGGTTTATCTGCTTTTTGATCTTCTCAACGATTGGAATTTTACCTATAATTTACATTCTGATTAACAGAAAAAAACCTGCAGAAAAGGAGGCTAAAGCCTGAGGAGATTACTTTTAATAATTGCTTCCGGTCTGATAATATCTTCATGCAGTGAAGCAGCTTATCTGTCCCATCTGACAATGGGGCATCTTAAGCTAATGAATTCCCGGGTTAAAAGTGAAAGAATTATTGAAGGCAAAAGAAAGCCCTCAAATGTCTCTTTATACCCCGGCACCAAAGAGTGGGAGAGGCTGGTGCTTACGCAGCATATAAGGGAGTTTGCCTCTGCAAATCTGGCTCTGCCCCGGAATAAAAGTTACCTGGTATATGCAGATACAAAGGGCGGACATCTTCAGTGGAATCTTGTTGCCGCACCAGCCTTCTCGGTGGAACCGCTTACGTGGTGCTTCCCTTTTGCCGGGTGCGTTGTTTACAGAGGCTATTTCTCCCACGAGAAGATCATAAAGTATGCAGAAGGGCTCAGGCAGAAGGGATACGATATCCTGATATATCCGGTTACAGCCTATTCAACACTTGGCTGGTTCAATGATCCCATACTTTACAACCATTTGAAACTAGATGAGATATCCCTGGCGGGACTGATATTTCATGAACTTGCACATCAGCAACTCTACCGCAAGGGAGATTCCCGTTTTAGCGAGAGTTTTGCCGTGACGGTTGAACGTGAGGGGGTTATAAGATGGCTCAGGGCTACCGGCAGGGATTCTTTGGTGGAGGTTGCACAGAAAAGATGGCAGGAGAGGGAATTGCATAATGCTGCCATAATAGATGCACGAAAAAGACTGGCAAAGCTTTATTCGGAATTTGAGTCAGCATTTGACTTAATGGTGAGATCATCTCAGAATCCGGCAACTGATCTGAATAAAGACCAGCATAGAGTAACGACCGGAAATCTGACAAAAGAGATGAAACTTGCTGCAAAAGATTCTCTTATGACTATATTGGCAAAAGAGCTGGGGGAAGATCCGTCAGAAATAAACAACGCCTGGTTCATTCCCTCTGCAACATATTACTCACTCCTTCCCCGTTTCAGGGAGCTTTTGGACTCTTGTGGAGGAGATCTTGAAAAATTTTACAGGGAAGCCGAAAAGGTCAGCTTCCGTTGATTTGTTCATCCATGCCTGTACAAGTTGTTGCTAAATAGTTTAAATTTGTATCTATGGATGGAAAGATTAATAAGTTCGGAACCGGTCCCGTTTTCTTCACTGCAATCTCCACTATTTTAGGAGCTGTTCTCTTTCTCAGATTTGGATTTGCTACCGGCACACTCGGTTTTGCAGGAATTCTGATAATCATTATTCTGGGACATTTGGTCACAGTGCCCACCGCTCTGGCAATATCTGAAATTGCAACAAACAAGAGAGTAGAAGGGGGAGGAGAGTACTTTGTGATCTCCCGTTCATTTGGAATGAATATCGGTGCGACCATCGGGATTTTTCTCTTTCTATCACAGGCGATAAGCATTGCTTTTTATGTAATCGCTTTCACTGAGACCTTTCAGTTCTTATTTGACTTTCTCAGGGATAGTTACAATCTTATACTTCCCAGGCAGGCAATAAGCATCCCCGTTATGCTGCTGCTCTCATATCTTATTTTAAAAAAGGGGGCAAACACAGGGGTGATAACGCTTTATCTGGTTGTAGGACTGATGGCGTTATCATTGGTAATGTTCTTTTTAGGAACTCCCGATTATGCTAATCAGCCCGGATTCGACTTTTCTCAGGTAAGCGGATTCAGGAATGCAGACCAGCTCTTCTATATTTTTGCAATTGTCTTTCCGGCCTTTACCGGTATGACAGCGGGTGTAGGATTGTCAGGCGATTTAAAAAATCCATCCAGATCGATTCCCATAGGTACAATTGGTGCAACCTTCACAGGAATGATCATTTATATTTTTGCGGCCTACAAAATGACAATCTCTGCATCACCTGATGAACTCTTGAATAATCAGCTTATTATGAGTGACATTGCTCTCTTTGGCAAGATTATTATTCCGATAGGGCTTGCTGCTGCAACTCTCTCCTCAGCACTTGGCTCAGTGATGGTAGCACCCAGAACACTTCAGGCACTGGCCAATGATGAATCTGTTCCCTTTAAACGAATAAATACATGGCTCGGAAAGTCAAGGGAGAAAGATAATGAACCTGTAAATGCTTCATTGATAAGTTGTATTATCGCATTAATTTTCGTTTCAGCCGGAACAATTGACACAGTGGCAAGGATAATCTCCCTCTTCTTTATGATTACCTATGGCTCTCTCTGTATGATCTCCTTTCTTAACCATTTTGGAGCTTCTCCCTCTTATCGTCCCAAATTCAGCTCAAGATGGTATATCTCACTGGCAGGGGCAGTTACCTCAATCTGGGTGATGTTTAAGATTGATTTTTTGTACAGTCTTATTGCATTTATTATGATGGTACTGCTTTATCTGATAATCAGCAACTACCATAAAGAACGCAATGGGGTTTCATCGATATTTGCAAATGCAATATTCCAGATTAACCGCAACCTCCAGATATATTTACAGAAGAACAAAATCATCAACACTACCGGGGATTGGAAGCCAAGCGTAATATGTGTATCCTCTGACTCCTTTATCAGAGACAAGGCATTTAAGATTACCAAATGGATCTCCTACAAGTATGGATTCGGAACATATCTCCACAGGATAAATGGGTATTATTCCAAAGAGACCCGGGAACAATCCAGAGAGGTCAAGAGAAAACTGATCCAGAATTACGGAAAGGGTGGGCACGTTTTTGTAGATATAATCATCAGCCCTTCATACACATCCGCTATCGCCCAGGCTATCCAGATACCAGGGATCTCCGGTATGGAGAATAATATGCTCATTTTTGAATATGACAAGGAGAGCCCAAAAGGGCTGGATGATATTCTGGATAATTTCAGATTGGTTAATGCCGGTGGGTTTGATGTATGTATGCTTGCTTCCGGCAGACGTCAGATCAACTACAAAAATGGGATTCATGTCTGGATAAAAACAACTGATGAGGAGAACTCCAACCTGATGATAATTCTGAGTTTTATTCTGCTGGGCCATCCTGACTGGAAGCATTCTGATATTAAGATATTTCTGACTGCCAAAAAATCGGAGGAGGAGAGTGTACGTACAAGAATGAATAATCTGATTGAGAAGGGCCGGCTTCCGATAACTTCCCAGAGTGTGAGGATAATTCCGGAAGAGGGGACCTTTAATAAATCTGTCGTAAATAAATATTCTGCCGATGCCGGCCTCACAATAATCGGATTCCGGGGAGAGAGTCTTAAATACCTTGGTACGGAAATTTTTAGCGGTTATGATGACATTGGAGATATTCTCTTCGTTAATTCATACAAAACTAAGGAGATAGAGTGAGTAATGAGATCACTGTTTTTAATTTCAATTATAATCTTACTCTCAGTGGATTCCTTTGCAAAGGGAGGAGATGATCAAAAGGATAAAATCAAATATAGCGGTGGTATGCTGATACTTCAGCCAGGATATATCATCACTGAGAATAACCATCAGGAGATCAAAAATTTTAGCACAGGGATTGGTGGAATTCTAAGGTTTTACTTTAATGATATTTTCACGGCAGGTATATACGGAGGTACTCAAAGGGCTGAATACAATTCAGCAGGTTCAGAATCCTCTTACATATCTTTAGGTTACGGAGGACCGTTTGCGGGAATCAGCAAAACAAAAGGCAGTTTCCGTTACTCGCTTTCTCTCTTTGCCGGAATGGGTTCTGTGAAAAACCTCCATATAGAAGATCAGAATGGCAACGAACTCTCGGAAGCATATCTGTATAAAAAACCCGCATTGATATTTTCTCCGCTTTTAAGCCTGGATTATTACATCACAGGAAAACTCTCTGTGACTCTGCAGGGAGTATGCCTTAAGTCAAAATTTGACGGCAGAGCTTTTTACAATCCCGTGCTTCAGTTTGGAATTCTCTTTAACCGTTAGATTTAAATATGAAAAGCCGCGAATACTACCTTGAACTGCTTAATCAGCATATAAAAAACCCAAAGATGATTGCTCATTCCCTTGCCTCAGAAGCTGTGATGAGGAGTCTGGCACAAAGATTCGGAGAGGATCAGGAAAAATGGGGAATTGCAGGGCTGTTACACGATATTGATGTGGAACATACAGAGGGGGATTCACTTCGCCACGGACCCGCAGCACTTGACCTGCTGAAAGGCGAGGATCTGCCTGCAGAACTGCTGGATGCAATTGCAATGCATAACGAAAAAGCATCCGGAATCAAACGCTCCACCCGTTTTCAGCACGCTTTGGCTTCAGGCGAAACAATAACAGGTTTTATATTTGCAATTGCACTGGTCTATCCTGACAAAAAAATATCTTCCGTAAAAACAAAGTCAGTGGTAAAACGGATGAAGGAGAGAATCTTTGCCGCCTCCGTCAAAAGAGAGAATATACTTGAGTGCGAAGCCATAGGTATACCCCTGGAAGAGTTTGCCTCACTGTCACTTGAAGCCTTGAGCCCTATTGAGGCAGAGCTCGGATTTTAACTAAAGTTCCCCACATTAATGGTTCGGTCGGGCCAGTATGTTCGATTGGTTCACATTCTCCGGATGAACCGCATTTTCCGGGAGTGCCTCATTGGTGTTAGCAAATTTTATAAAATGCAGAATATGAGGATCATATAAATTTTTCAAAAAACTATACTTTTTGAAAAATTGTCTATACGGCTCAATTACAATAGGTTGTAAAATTTGCTAACATGTGGCATTTTAGGCTGAAATCCATAACTATTTATGTGGGAAACTTTTGCATGTGGCACTTCTCGGGAGAAGTACACATCCATTTATATGGGGAACTTTAGATTATAATCTAAAATTATCATTATGACAGTGACCCAGTATCGATTTTTCTATTGAGCTATCAGACCTCCGTCAGCTATGAACTCAGAACCGGTACAATAGCTCGAATCATCAGAGGCAAGAAAAAGGGCAAGCCTGGAAATCTCTTCCGGTTTGGCGGTCCTCTTCATCGGTATACCCTCTGCGATTGTGCTTATCATAGCCTCCATCTCTTCATTCATAATCATCGGAGTCTCAATAAGTCCGGGGTGAATTGAGTTCACCCGTATACCTTCTGCCGCAAGTTCAAGCGCCGCTGCTTTGGTCATACCCCTTACTGCATATTTGGAAGAAACATAGGCAAGTGTATTTTGGAAACCGACCATGCCAGCTATAGATGAAATATTTACAATTGAACCTTTTTTAGTTTTTCTCATCGATGGAAGCACAGCCTTCATTCCCAGAAAAGTTCCTGTGGCATTGATTTTCATTACTCTTTCAAACTCCTGGAGAGTGGTATCCTCAAACTGTTTGTTAAAAGAGATTCCTGCATTGTTGATTAATATATTTACAGGTCCAAATCTGTTTTCTGTCTCATTGACCACTTTTTGCCATACTACTTCATCTGTAACGTCGTGTTTTATGAAAAAACAGCCGGGTCCAAGTTCAAGAGCCAGTTTTTCGCCTTCATGTTCAAGGATATCGGTTATTACAACCTTTGCTCCCTCTTCTATGAATAATCTTGCGTGTGTTGCACCCATACCCCGTGCTCCGCCTGTTATAATAGCAACTCTGTTTTCTAATTTTTTCATAACTCTGATTTATTAATTGTGATGCTATATTTAAAACATTTCGCAGGATATAGAGTTTACATATTTGTGAAAAAATGTCACTCGATTTTTTTATATATTTGAAATACAATTTGAAAATACAATTTGAAATACAATAAAAAAATGATAATTGGAATTGACATAGGATGCACCACCACAAAGGCTGTTGCTGTTAAAGAGGGCAGGGTGGTAAAGACTATCAAGACAAAAGCCTTTGATGCTGTTACATCTGCAACCGGTGCTCTGGGTAAGCTTATGATTGAGAGTGATATAAGTATGTCTGCCATAAACAGCATAGCTATAACCGGAGCAGGTGCATTCAAGATAGAAAACAATCTATTTGGCATTAAGACAGATAAAGTTGATGAGATAACTGCAATTGGTAAAGGCGGACTATTTCTCTCGGGAAAAGAGAAGCTGGTAATCTCCAATATCGGAACCGGAACTTCGATTATTGAAGCCGGTAAGGATGGTATCTTCCACATCGGCGGGACTGCAATAGGAGGAGGAACCATTACCGGCTTGTCTAAAGAGCTTATCAAGGCGACCTCTTTTGATACTATTCTACGGCTGGCAGATAAAGGCGACTTACATCAGGTTGATCTGCTGATTGAGGATATATCAGATTCGGAGATCAGTTTTCTGAATAAAAAAGCAACAGCCTCTAATTTTGGCAAAATGCTCGACACTGCCAGCAGGGAAGATATTGCACTGGGAATAATCAATATGGTCTATCAGGTTATTGGAATGATATCAGTCTTTGCGGCCAGGAGCAGAAATCTGGAATCTGTTCTGATAACCGGGAACGGGAGCAACAACCCTATAGGCAAAAAGATACTCGAGGAAATCTCCGGGATCTATTCAATAAAATTCGAATTTCCGCTCCTGGCCGAATACACAACTGCAATTGGAGCAGCTCTAAAATGAAATTTTACAGGTGACTCCGCTGGTCGTGAACCTTAGTTTTTCTGTGGCAAGGCCTGTGACGGGAATTTTGAGATAGGGCTCAATATGAAGCGTAAGATTGGGAGTAATCTCTCTCTTAAACCCGATACTCAGGTTTATACGACCGGCAATATTCATGTCATCTGGTTTTGGAACTGATCTGGTGCTTGTAGCCTCCACCTGTTCCAGTCTGTAAATTTTATCCTCCTCCGGACCGGCTCCTGCTGTAAGCGCAAATTCCCGGAGTTCCTGGCTGTAAGTTGTCGTAGTGTATTTTTCACTTAAATAGGCAACAGAGGAGATCCCT
>JALNXR010000340.1 GCA_023230265.1 Bacteroidales bacterium
GATCTTCTCTTTCTGTGCCTCGGGCATGGTCATTCAAGGCAATTTCTCAAAGAGGCTTCACTGAGTGAAAGGTGCAGGGTAATTGACCTTGGCAACGACTTCCGCACAGACAGAGCTTATGAGGGGAGGAAATTTGTATACGGACTCCCTGAAATCAACAGGGAGAAGATTATAAACGCAAAATTGATAGCAAACCCGGGCTGTTTTGCCACATCAATACTTCTCGGAACAGCTCCCCTGGCTGCTGCCGGATATCTGAAAAACGAGATTCATGTCCATTCGGTCACAGGGTCAACCGGTGCCGGACGCACCCTGAGCGAGACAGGACATTACAGCTACAGAGAGTCCAATATTTCTGCATACAAGCCCTTTAACCATCAACACAATGCAGAGATAGAGATGATGCTGGGAGAGATTTCCTCCTCCCCGATAAGAGAATTAAATTTTATTCCTTTAAGAGGATGCTTTACCCGGGGGATATTCACAAGTATATATACAGCAAACTGCAGCGGTAAAGGGATTGATGAAATAAACAATATTTACAGAGATTATTATAGTAGTTCTCCGTTTGTATTTCTCTCTGATGGACCTCTCTCCCTCAAGGAGGTTGTCAATACAAACAAAGCCTTTGTCCACGCAGAGATCCACAGGGGGTACATTTATATAACGGTTGTGATAGACAATCTGTTAAAGGGAGCTTCCGGGCAGGCAGTACAGAATATGAATCTTATGATGGGACTAAAGGAGGATGCAGCACTTTCGCTAAAAGGAAGTGCGTTCTGATTAATCTGAAAAAATCTGATTAAAGAGCGATAGTGACAAAATTTCTAAAAAGAGAAATAAAATATAAAATATAAAATATAACAAAATAACTAATAATGAAAATCTTTGATGTTTACACACAAACTCCCATCGAGCCTGTAAGAGGTTCGGGATGCTATCTCTGGGACAGTGAAAATAACAAATACCTGGATATGTACGGCGGCCATGCTGTCATCTCGGTAGGACACGCTCATCCGGATTATGTAAAGGCAATCTCTGACCAGGCAGGGATAATCGGATTCTATTCGAATGCCGTATTGAACAGTCTGCAGAATGAGCTTGCCGAACTGTTGGGACAGGTCTCCGGATACAAGGATTACCAGCTCTTTTTATGTAACTCGGGAGCCGAGGCCAATGAAAATGCAATGAAAACAGCTTCTTTTGTCACAGGGAAAAAGAGAGTTATTGCATTTGAGGGTGCTTTTCACGGCAGAACATCAGGTGCAGTGTCTGTTACAGACAACCCAAAGATCATATCACCTTTCAATACCGGCCATCAGGTTACGTTTGTCCACCTTAACGATTCTGCAGCAGTTGAAAAAGAGCTCTCTGCCGGAGATTGTGCAGCTGTAATCATTGAGGGTATTCAGGGGGTGGCAGGAATTTGTCTCCCTTCCGATGAATTTCTGATGAAGCTCAGGGAGCTGACAGTAAAATACGGAGCAATGCTGATTATTGACGAAGTGCAGTCAGGTTACGGCAGAACTGGGAAATTTTTTGCACATCAGCATACAGCTGTAAACCCCGATCTTATAACTATTGCAAAGGGGATGGGTAACGGATTCCCGATAGGAGGAGTTCTGATTTCCCCTGCAATTAAGCCTGTAAAGGGAATGCTCGGTTCTACCTTTGGAGGAAGTCACCTTGCCTGTACAGCTGCTAAAGCCGTACTGGAGATAATTGTCAAAGAAGATCTTATGCGGAATGCATCAGAGACAGGCGGTTATCTTATCAACAAGCTGACTGAAATAAAAAACGGAGCAGGAAAAGGGAAAATAAAAGAGATAAGGGGGAGAGGACTCATGATCGGAATTGAGATGGAACCGGAATATGCTGCTGTAAGGGATAGACTTCTTTTTGAAAAAAAAATATTTACCGGTTATGCAAAGAGCAGTATCATAAGGCTTCTGCCTCCCCTGCCTCTGCAGAAGAGCCAGGGGGATCATTTTCTGAATTCATTTGAATCGCTTTTTTAACATTCAAAACATTATCTGATGAAAAAATTTATATCTGTTCACGACATTGGATCTGTATCTGAAGCACTTTGTAAAGCAAGGGAAATTAAAAAGAATCCCTTTGGGGAGAGTTCTCTGGGGATGAACAAAACCCTTCTGATGATCTTTTTTAATTCCAGTCTCAGAACCAGACTGAGCACTCAGAAGGCGGCCATGAATCTGGGAATGAATGTGATAGTTCTGGATATTAACCAGGGTGCCTGGAAGCTTGAGACAAACAGGGGGGTGGTTATGGACGGGGACAAACCGGAGCATATACTGGAAGCAATACCTGTAATGGGCTCATACTGTGATATTATAGGGGTGCGCTCCTTTGCATCCCTTGAAAACAGGGAGGCGGATTACAGTGAACAGATAATTAATCAGTTCATTGATTTGTCAGGCAAACCTGTATTCAGCATGGAATCGGCTACCAGACATCCTCTTCAGAGTTTTGCAGATCTGATTACAATTGACGAATATAAAGAGAGAGAGAAACCCAAAGTGCTGTTAACCTGGGCTCCTCATCCAAAAGCATTACCACAGGCCGTTGCCAACTCTTTCTGCGAATGGATGACAGCAGCCGGTTATA
>JALNXR010000245.1 GCA_023230265.1 Bacteroidales bacterium
GGACGGATTTGCAGTTGAAGACGGACTGGCGAGTATTAATCCCAACGATGTTGAGACTGTTCACGTTCTTAAAGATGCCTCTGCTGCATCTATCTGGGGTGCTCGTTCATCCAACGGTGTAGTTGTAATAACAACAAAAAGAGCAAAGAAAGGACTTCATGTAAAATTCAACTCTTTTATATCTGTTCAGGATAAAATAGATCTGGACTACGCCAATCCGATAGCCTCCTCCAAAGATGCACTGCGGTGGGAGAAATATCTCTGGGATAACGACAAAACTTTTTCCTCTTTCTCAATTTCCAGGGAAGTTGACGGTAATAACAACCCCGCCACTTTTGGGATTACTCTTATGAATATGAGAGATCTGGGGAGGATTTCTGAGAGTGAATACAATCAGCAAATTGCAAAACTGGAACAGACGGATTACAAGGATGATGTTTATAAATATCTTTTGGAAAACGCAGTCACCCAGAACTATGACCTCTCTGTGAACGGAGCCTCAGACAGGAACCAGTATGTGTTTAATGTGAGATATACCAGGGATCAATCCTCCTATAAATACAATAATAATCAGGAGATTCTTGCCAATTTCAGAAACATCTACAGTGTGACCCGCTGGCTCGATTTTAACTTTAGTATAATGACCAGGTTCTCCAAGAGCAACAACAGCGGAGCCTCTCTCTCTGATATCAAGGATATTTCACCATATGAAAGGATAATAAATGATGATGGAAGTTATACTAAAATGGTGGGAGCCCACTATCAGGAGTTTATAGATGATGTGAACGGGGTGTTCCCAAAGGATTGGAATTACAATCTGCTTCAGGAGATAAAAAGCAGGGAGATCCTATCCGACCGGAACAGTCTCAGAATGCAGACATCTTTGAATTTTAAGCTGTTTAAAGGGCTGACCTATGAGGCCAAATTCCAGTATGAGCTCTACAAAACCGAGAACAACAGTTACTACAGCGAAGATTCTTACTATGTAAGAGACCAGATAAACAAATGGGTTGACTATGACGAGGGAACCAGAACCGTTTCCAAACTCTATGTGCCTCTGGGAGGTCAACTTATTAAAGGGTACTATACCAACAAGGCATATAACTTTGGGAATCAGCTAAAATACAATCAGACCTTTGGAAGGCACGAAGTTACCGGGGGACTCTTTACCGAGATTTCTTCAAGTATAAATGAGTCTTACGGAGCACCGACCGTATTCGGATATGACCCCGATATGCTCACCACGCAGACACCGGAGATATACTATCCGATTCACTCCTACTGGGGGGCAACAAATTACACCCTAAACGGACTTGATCCCTCATTACGTTATACAGATGAGAGATTCTTTTCAATTCTCGGAAACGCTGCATACACTCTGGATAACAAATATTCACTGACAGGCAGCTTCAGGATTGATGCTTCCAATCTGATTGTGGATGATCCCAAGTACAGATACGCCCCCTTCTGGTCAGTGGGGCTTAACTGGAAGGCCGACAGGGAGGATTTTATTCAAGATATTGACTTTTTTGAAAGGTTGAATGTAAGGTTCTCTTATGGACACACCGGTAATGTGGTAACATCAACATCTTTTGTTCCACTGGTTACACTTATGGGAGTCTATTCTCCAACAGGTGTAGAATATGCAGTTATCAATGACTATGGTAATCCTGCACTTACCTGGGAGAGAACAAAGAGTACAAACTTTGGTATCGATTTTGCCCTCAAAGGACCTAAATTATATGGAACTATCGAACTATATAACAAACACGGTATTGATATCGTTGGTGAAATTGATCTGCCAAGGCTTACAGGGACCTCTCTACAGGAGTTCAATACCGCTGAGATATTGAACAGGGGTGTCGAACTCAATCTAAACTACGAACTCTCTTCACCTTCAATTGACCTTACATGGCTCACGAAACTCAACTTCAGCTATAATTACAGCAAGGTGTTGAGTCTCCGGAGGGTAAGCTACTCTTCTGCAAGCATCAGGGTTCCTCATTTTGAAGAGGAGATGCCGGTTGGTGCGATATATTCCTATAAGTATTTGGGAATGAACGAAAACAACATTCCTTATATGCAGGGTATCGGTGAGAACACCTGGACATTCAACGATGTAGCCCCAAGCACAAGTGACCACAGAGATTACCTGATCTATTCCGGTTCAAATCAGCCGAAAGTGCTGCTGGGATGGCAGAACAGCCTTTACTTTAAAGGATTCCATCTCTCTGCATTTTTAACCGGTGAGTTTGGACACATTTTCAGAAGGCCGACCTTTAACTATCCAATACTTACAAACTCAAAAGAGAGTTCAATCCTCCACAAGGATGTAGTGCAGGTGCTGGATAACACAGCTACTGACATTCCTATAATGCCTTCCACCACAGAGACTAATCTCCAGTCATGGGGGACTCTTGCACAATACCTTCACACCACCATTGACAAAGCTTCCAGTATAAGGCTGCAGGAGGTAAACCTCTCTTATAACCTTCCATCCTCTCTGACTTCAGGAATCGGATTATCCAATATCAGACTCTATTGCCAGGTGAGCAATGTGGGGCTTCTTTGGAGTGCCAGCCGCGACGGGATTGATCCAAGATATATTCTTAACTCTTCCTCCAGTGCTGCGACAACACTGGTTAAACCTCCAAGAAAATACACTTTTGGATTGTCTTTTGAATTTTAGCTCTAAAGTCATGGATTATTAATAATAAATTACAAGAGAGATATGAAAACATATATTTTTAAAAGCTTGTTACTATTGTCAATGGCTTTATTTATAAGTTGTGATGATTTTCTAAGCGAACCACCCGAAAAGAAAAGCAATCTTGAGATAAAATCGGTGGAGGCTCTGGACATGCTACTTAACCATTACAATGTACTTTTTGACCGTAGCCGGGAGATTGTACTTGCCTCTGACAGCTATGGATTGTACAAGAATTATTATCTGGCCAGACCAAGCAGGTTTGACGGCCAGTTGCAGTATATACTCTGGTTCCCCGAATTGTGTGCCCTCCAGACCTATTACTGGGAACAGGAGTTTCTTAAAATAGCCTATGCCAATACTGTGCTCTCAGCAATAGATGATCTTGAGGGGACTGAGGCAGACAAAAGGAGGATTGTAGAAGATGCTCATTTCCTAAGGGCTTATGAATATTTTAACATGACAACACTCTACTGTCTTCCCTACTCAGATGAGAACAAGAGTGCTCTTGGGATGCCTCTAAAGCAAACCCTTGTTTATGACGAGGATGTTACCAGAAGCAGCCTTGAGGAGACAATTAATTTTATTGAGGATGAAATGGAAATCGCCCTCGAAACAACTCAGACAAGGGATGTTAACAAACTCTTCCGGCTAAGTCTGCCCGGAGTTCAGGCATTTGCAGCACGATTCTATCTGTATATCCACGATTATGATAAGGCAGAGCAATACGCCAATCTTGCCCTCTCTTCTCATTCCCAGATGGTAAATTACCAGACCTACTTCTCACCTTCTATGCGTACCTACTCCTCGGGAGGGGGAACATATATTGCACCCAATGCTGCATCTGACTATAAGTTTGGGGAGACATACTACGCCCGTAATCTCTACAATCATACCCAGAATGCGGTTCCCAGTGAGAAACTGATGAACCTCTACGATAAAGTTAATGACTACAGATACGAAGCCTTCTTTGTGGAAAACTACTCCTACAACAGAGCCTCGGTTCCAGGTTGGAGTGCATATTGGCAATTTGGTTCCATTGGTATTTTACAGGGTCCCACAACTGCTGAGATGTACCTGATAAGGGCAGAGTGCAGAGCGAGAAAGAACGATACGCAGGG
>JALNXR010000246.1 GCA_023230265.1 Bacteroidales bacterium
CGCTGGATATATTCACAACCAAAATCCCCGGTTCCACAACGGTAAGTATAAATCTCTCACCGGCAATCAAGATCCGGCCTTCACCAGTTCCCATCCCGGAAAGATATCCCCCTGCATCAGCTCCTGCATCAACTCCTGCGCCTGTTGCGTCACCTGTTGTGACAACAACTCCGGCACCTGATGCGGCACCAGCTCCGGCACCTTTTGCGGTGCCAGCTCCGGCATTGTAAACACCCCTGGAACGATCCATAAGTGATGGATCTCCGTCACTAAGTATGGAATCTCCGCCCGGGAAACCATCCCCCGGAAGAGAGTGGAATGCACGGTCTATCTCCTCTGTGGTGAGAGGTATGCGCCTGCTTTTAAGCTCTTCGTCAAAAGGGTTGAACAGCGGATCGTAATCAATTTTTGGCGGGGGTACATAAAATTTTGTGTTGGCTGCAGGAATATCCGGAACACCCTCACGGTCAAAATCTATGCTCGGGAAAAATGAGTTCTTACCCAGTGACTCTCTAACCACCGCGTGAAGCATATCAAAAATTGCCTGATCCTCTTCAAATTTCACCTCGGTTTTAGCGGGATGGATATTCACATCCAGAGCTGCAGGGTCCACCTCAAAAAATATAAAGTAAGAGGGGAGGTACCCTTCCGGAATAAGGCTCTGATAGGCCTTGAGAACAGCTTTATGGAAATATGAACTCCTGAAATAACGGTTATTGGCAAAGAAATACTGATGACCGGGACTCTTTCTTGCGTCGTCGGGCCGGCCGGTAAAGCCGCTGATTTTTACCAAAGGTGAATCGAGGCTGATGCTTACCAGCTCTTTTGCCATCTCCCGGCCGGCCACATCCAGAATTCTCTTGCGGAGGTTTGAGGGCTGGAGATTGTATATCTCTGTATTATTGTGTGTAAGGCTGAACGACAAATTTGGGCGGGTTATTGCCACTCTTGAAAATTCAGAGAGTATCTGACGGTATTCGGTGGCATCGGATTTAAGAAATTTTCTTCTGGCGGGAACATTGTAAAACAGGTTCCTTATGGAAAAGTTGCTGCCGGTTGGAGCAGAGACAACCTCTTCTGAAATCAGCTTTGATTCTGCCAGCCTTACCTCATATCCTGTCTGATCGTCCTGAGTTCTGGTCCTGAGAGTCACCTCGGCCACTGCAGCTATTGATGCCAGGGCCTCCCCCCTGAATCCGAATGTAGAGATATGTCCAAGGTCTTCAATTTCTGATATTTTGGATGTTGCGTGTCTTAAAAAGGCAAGTTTAGCATCCTCCGGCGACATTCCACTGCCGTTGTCGATCACCTGTATCAGGGTTTTCCCCGAATCCTTGATTATAATCCGAATGTTGTCGGCCCCTGCATCCACTGCGTTTTCCATCAGCTCTTTAACAACAGATGCAGGTCTGTGCACAACCTCGCCCGCCGCAATCAGGTTGGCAATATGCCCGGGAAGGATCTTGAGCATTAACGGGAAGGGGTTAAAAGGAACGCAAATCCGTCGGCAAGATAGTAAGCTGCAATTATCAGAATTGCAAGACTCGCTAATATGACAATCCTTAAAAGAAGAGTCTTTCCCGAATCACTCCTGTTGCCGTGAAAATTTTTGCGCATATGGGTACGGATGTAACGGCCGGGAACATATTTCCCGTTTTTAACCATCTCCTTCTCGTTAAGTCTGGCCAGCCTCTCCTCCATGGCCTCCTTTTTAGGGTCATAGTAGCGGTACTCGTAATGAAATACCCGGTGCGGTGTTTTTCTGAAAAAACTTAAGTTTATCGCCATAATTATAAAAAACTCTCTCCGGGTGGAGATTTATCATACAAAGATAACAATTAATGTAGTAATTTTGTTACAGCAGATACGATGACGGATCAGATATGATGTCTGATGGCAGTACGAATAAGATGACCAAAAGAGATTAAAAACAGAGAAGACAATGAAAAAGCCAGAAAATATCATGACCCCTGCCAAAGAGCATGACTCAGCCGGATCCGGAGAGATTGCTGCTGCCTCTGCTCCGCAATACCGAATCGGAAACGGTTACGATGTACATGCACTTGCAAAGGGATTGCCGCTGATTGTATGCGGAGTTGAGATTGAGCACTCAAAAGGGTGCATAGCCCACTCAGACGGCGACACCCCCCTCCACGCACTCTGCGACGCATTGCTCGGCGCCCTTGCCCTCGGCGATATCGGCAAACACTTCCCCGACAAATCGGAGGAGTACAGGGGAATTGACAGCAAAATACTTCTCACAAAGGTCTGTGAGATGGTTAAAGATCGCGGCTACAGGCTTGTAAATGCCGATATTACAATTATACTGCAAAGCCCCCGGCTCTCTCCCTACACCGACCGGATGCGCCAGACAGTTGCCGGTGTACTGAACTGCGACCTCTCCCGCATCTCCGTCAAAGCAACCACCACCGAACACCTCGGCTTTACCGGCAGGGAAGAGGGAATCTCCGCCTTTGCAACCGTGCTGCTGGAAAGATCGTCGGCGTGATAATAAACTCTGATAGAAATTCCCCCCTAATAGGAATTCTGATAAAAATTTCTGCTGACAGTAATTTCGACAAAATATCCGGCTGTCAGTTATTCTGATAAGATTCTGGGTTAAAAATATTCGAACAAAAAATCACTGGTAAAACAGTTAGCGAAAATCACTGCTAACCCTGCGAACAAAGATCACCTTTAAAACCTGTGAACAAGGATAGTTAGACCCTGTTGGTTCTGTGTTTTTCCCTATTGTTCTGTGGTTTCCCCTAACATTGTTTCTTACAGGTTTTCACAGTGGCGCAGAACACCTTCCCCAGGTCGTGGAATCCCACCCCCCGGCCGTTGAACGTACCTCCTACTTTTTCATGAAAACCACCTGCGAAATCAGCTAAAAAACAACACATGCAAATTTATTTATTGGTCAAATAATCATCTTTCTTAAAATCCCTTAATCTTTAAAATTCACTTACCGGCTGCGCCTTTTCAAATATTTTGAAGAAAAACAAATCAGACAAAGAATTTGTCACATAACAAAAAAGTGTTACTTTTGCACTCCAATTCCGGCGCGGTAGCTCAGATGGTTAGAGCGCATGATTCATAATCATGAGGTCCCCGGTTCAATCCCGGGCCGCGCTACAAGAGAAGCCAACCCCTTGCTGAAAGCAGGGGGTTATTTGTTTTGTGACGATCAGAGCTTGCTCTGAATCGTAAGCAAAACAAATAAACTCACGGAGCTCTGCTCCGGGGGTTGGCTGATCTTGGGCTGTTTTGCCGGCCGTTCCGGGATCACCAAGCGCAGCGAGGTAATCCCGGGATTCTAATGTGTCTTATCGAAGGAAAATTCAAAGGAAAGTCTTACAGCGAAACAAGCCTGGAAAAAATATTTCACAAATATTTGTATAAAGTATATAAATATCATAAATTTACACTTCACAGTCTTAGACATAGTTATGCAACTCACCTGTTGGAATCCGGCGTAAGTTTAAGATATATTCAAGTGCTCCTGGGACATAAAAGCAGTAAAACGACAGAGATTTACACACATGTTAGTATGACTGGATTACAAAACATTAAAAATCCTGCAGATGACTTTGATTTATGAGAAACAATCTCCAAATATATTACTGTATAAAAGTGTTCAAATTCCCGGATTTTGGAGTCATTAATGCACCTTTTATACACATATAAACAAGTTAATGGCAGGTTAAAGACATCGAAACGATGAAAACTAAAAAAGAATAATATGATAACAGGAATTATTACGTGGCTTATATTATCAATTGTAATTGGAATCGTAGGTTCTAATAGAAAAATTGGATTTA
>JALNXR010000301.1 GCA_023230265.1 Bacteroidales bacterium
CGAATGCATGAATTATCCAGCGTGGTTTTATCGAGGAGGAGCATCTTAATGCAATTGTGTATACCTGTGGAGGATAGTGCAGTTTAAGCAATCCTGCCATATCGATGGCAGGATCAGAAATTTTTTCGGTTGAGAATACCAGAATTCTGGCCTGTCTTGACATAGCTCTGTGTTAATTTTTTCTCATGTATATCTTGTAGTAACCGTTCTCCTCTACTGTTCCCAGATAGTCATGTCCCTGTTTTGCACACCATTTTGGTATATCCACCTTGGTTCCTTCGTCGGCTGATAAAATCTCCATAATTTCACCCTCTTCTATCGTCCCCAAGGCCTTCTTTGCCTCCAGAAGTGGTCCGGGGCATGCTGTTCCTCTTGCATCTACACTCTTTGCAACCTGCAGAGCTTTTAATTCATCCTGTGTCATATTATTGATATTTATTTAATGTGTTTATTATTTCTTTATAGATTAATTTTCCATCGTATGAATTATACGAACAGTTGTGCAGTACTCTCTCCGGCATCGGTTACAAAAGTGGCGGCACCTGCGTAGGTGAGATGAGGATAATCAATCATCTCCTCTCTTTTGAATCCCATCAGCCCCATAGACATTTCACATACAATAATCTCCACTCCAAGCTCAGCAGCACTTCTGAACATGTCATCCAGTGAAAGCACATTATGCCTTTTCATCAGGTATTTGATCATCACCGGACCCATTCCGCACATATTCATTTTGGATAACTTAAGATTATTTTTACTCTTTGGCAACATGAATCCGAACATCCTGGAGATAAGATCTTTGCCTTTGGGATTCTTTTTGGGATCCCTTAGGGCAGAGAGAGCCCAGAAAGAGAAAAATATTTTAACTTTTGTATCCATTGCTGCTGCGGCAAGTGAAATGATCATTGTAGCCAGAATTTTGTCCATGTCACCGGAAACGCATGCAATGGAGAGCTGGTCCTTTCTGCTGTTCTGGATTGCCTTTAACTTTTTTTGCAACGATTCGACCTCTTTTGCAAGTGTGTCAATCTTTTGCTCTAATTCCTCCTGCATATTGATTATTAATTTTTTGGTTGTACACAAAGGAAGAAAAAATCAGCCATATTAAAACGTAGACTGGTATGATATAAACCTGTATTAATTGTGATTTAGATCACAATTAATTATATTTGTAATAAAAAATGGATCAGAAATGTCTGTTATGTACACTCAGGTCCTCTGCAGAAAATAAACTTAACCCGGAAGAGCTCGAAAAACTATCTCTCAATTGTTTGACAGTCAGCTTTAAAAAGGGAGATTCAATTATAAGACAGGGAACTTACTCTACAAATGTGGCCTATCTTAAAGAGGGATTGGTTAAGATTCATATAGAGGGTCCCTACTTCACCCAAGTGGTCAGAATTGTAAAAAGAGGACATTATCTTGGATTGCCGACTACATTCGGGGATAAGGTGAATCAATACTCTGTATCTGCTGTTGAACCATCTGAGGTCTGCTTTATAGATATTACAGCTTTTAGAGATATGCTCTCTTCCAATTCAGAATTCAGTAGTCAGATTCTTACAGAACTTTGCAAAAGCGAGCTGGAATCATATCAGAAGTGCGTCAATCGTACCCAGAGGCAGCTGAGAGGGAAAATTGCCGGAGTAATACTTGAATTTGCAGATGATATTTATCAGTCAGACAACTTTATTATCTCAATCAATCAGCAGGAGATGGGCAATCTGGTGGATGCCAGCAGGGAGAGCGTCAGCCGGGTTCTCTCAGAATTCGGAAGGGATAAAATTCTCAGGATGGAGGGGAAAGAGATAGAGATTTTAAATAAAAAAATGTTGATCAACATTGCACAGAACGGATAAAGTAAGCATTACGCAGAACAGATAAAGCAGTTTTAAAGTGCCAATTTGTCTTGTCCTGCCATTTGGCAGATTATTTGCTAAGTGCAATAAAGTCCGTTAAACAGAAATTATCTTATAACATGAAAGAACATAAAAAAGAGAAACACTCTATTACTGAGACTCCGGTTGAAGAGGTAAAAGAGTCTGTGCCAGTTGAGAACCCTTTGCAAAAAGAGCTTGAAGAGCTAAAGGATAAGTATGATTCACTAAATGATAAATATATCAGACTTGCAGCTGAATTTGACAATTACCGCAGAAGGACTGCAAAAGAGAAGCTTGATCTTGTTCTTACAGCTGCTGAGGATACAGTTAAGGGGATTCTTACTGTGTTAGATGATATTGAGAGGGCCATAGAAGTTCTAAAGGCAGCAGAGGGGGACCACAAACCGGCCATAGAAGGAACGGAATTGATATATGCAAAATTATATAATTATTTGGAATCAAAGGGTCTTAAGAGAATGGAGCCTCTTGGGAGTGAGTTGGATACAGATTATCATGAAGCTGTAGCCCAATATCCCGCACCTGACAAAAAGAGCCGCAACAAAATCATAAATGTGGTACAAAACGGCTATCTGCTCAAAGGTAAAGTGATCCGTTATGCAAAAGTGGTTGTTGGTATATAAAAGGAAATGGCTAAAAGAGATTATTATGAAGTGCTCGGGGTAAGCAGGAGTGCCCAGGCAGAAGAGATAAAGAAGGCATACAGAAAGCTTGCTCTCAAGTATCACCCTGATAAAAATCCGGGAGACAAGGAGGCGGAGGAGAAGTTCAAAGAGGCTGCCGAAGCCTATGATGTCCTTAGCAATCCTGATAAAAAGAGCAGATACGATCAGTTCGGTCATGCAGGAATGAGTGGTGCATCCGGCAACGGCTTTAGCGGTCAGGGCTTCTCTATGGAGGATATATTCAGCCAGTTCGGAGATATATTCGGAGGCCATTTTCAGGGAGCATTCGGTAATTTCGGTGGGTTCGGAACCTCCTCCAGAGGGGGCAGAAGGGTTCACAGAGGGTCTGACATACGAATACGGGTAAAGCTGGATCTCAAAGAGATAGCCCACGGTACAGAGAAGAAGGTTAAGATAACCAAGCAGGTTATGTGCAGAGATTGCATGGGAAAAGGTGCCAGATCCGAG
>JALNXR010000248.1 GCA_023230265.1 Bacteroidales bacterium
TTTCCCAGTTTAAGAGCAACTAAATCAATTTGATTTTGGTTCCCTTTAGGTTTCCACCAGGATCCAATTGCCCGGTATTGGCAGCTTTCTGCAAATTGCTGTTTGAAATATCTTTCAAGCATATAACCTGAATATGTCGGATAATCAGATTTGATAATTGACTGTAACCCTTTAAAATTTTTGATCTCTATCAGTGTCCGGTATCTGTCGAAATAGTTGAACCAAAAACGGATAAAATTATCCTTAATCTCATACCGCACAGTTTGGCTTCCCTCTTTTGCCAATACCGGGCGCACACGGACAATAATGTTATAATCCTCAATCAGCCGTTTAATTTGACCTCCGATACTTTTATCCCCCAAAGCTGCTTCAATTTCCGGCTGTGTATTTATACCGCCGGAAATAGCACTAAGTATAGAGAAATAGGTAGCATAGTTTTTCCCAAACTCCTCTATCAGAAGATTTTTACCTTCATCAATAAAGGAAGAATTTTCCCTGGCCATAAACTCAATCATCTCATCTATACTTAATTTGATGTTATCACAAAAGAGTTCTACATATTTGGGAATTCCACCCGTAAAAGAGTAAAGGGCAAGCAATTCGTCATTTGTGTAATCAGGTTTATGATCACGCATAATCTCCTTCAATGTAGTCAGATCAAATGCCGTCAGTTTGATTATGTTATCAGCCCTTCCGAATAATGGCTCCTTTGAATTCTGGAATATTTTCTGCATCAAGGAATAAACAGAGCCGGAGACAATCAGATTCACCTTCGTCTTTTTACGGTAAGTGTCCCAAATGTTTTGCATATCGGTATATACCGACTCATTTATATTATAAAATTCCTGAAATTCGTCAATGATCAGATTAAAAGCTTTACCGGAAGCCAACTCCATCAGGTAGCGGAACAGCGAACGGAACGCCCTGATTTCACCTGGGACAAACACATTAAGAGACTGTTCGATAGAGGGAATAAATTCTGAACACAGAGTTGCTTCATTTTTACGGCCGACAAACAAATAGACAGTCGGGAGGTTTTCAACGGATTTAATAATAAGACTTGTTTTTCCGATTCTTCTCCTTCCCGTAACAACTGTCAGACGGGAATGGTCGCTGAACGACAAGTTTCTTATTCTTTGCAGTTCAGCTAATTCGCTGGTTCTGTTGTAAAATTTCATACTGATGTATTTTTCTGTTACCTTCGTAACTGTTACGGCGGTTACAAAGATAACAAAAAATTTGACCTTGCCTTACATATCTTCCATCGACAATCCCTTGAATTCCGTTTTGTAATGAGGATATTTTTTTAGGATTGATTCTGCCTTTTGTTGTAAAAGAGGTAGATTGATTTTCTGTTTATTTCGCTTTACTTCGCAGAATAATATTCTTTTTTCCAGATCATTTACTGCAACTATATCAATTTCGTTTTCGCCTTTTCTGTCCCAGTACCCCTGGATATCAGAAAATTCCTTGGAGTCAATCAGTTGTGATTTAAAATATTTTTCAAGTACAATTCCGCTAAAGGTTTCATAGTCTCTGTTGACAATTTGTTTAATATAATCCAGATTGCCTATTTCTACGGCACTCCGGAACTTGTAAATAAATCTGAACCAGAAGTTCAGAAAATTATCCTCTATCACGTACTTGTTATACCTGCTGCCCTGCCCCGCACCAAAAGGACGAATCCGCTTAATTATGTTGTACTCATTTTCCAGTCTGTCAAGATAGCCTCCAACGGGCATCATAAGGATATCTTCAATATGACTTCGTTCCGTTTTTGAAGATGCTATCAAAGATAAAATCGAGAAGTAATTACCATAATCTTTCCCGAATTCGTCAATAAGTACATCTCTGCCTTCATTAATAAAAAATGATCCATCCTGGAATAATAAGTTGATTATCTTTTCTTTTGTAAAGGCTTTAGCTTTTACTATTTGTTCAACATATTTGGCAACACCCCCGGTAATCGTATAAAAGGCTAATAAATCATCAGGTGTATATTTTGGATTATACTCACCAAAAATCTCCTTAATTGTACTGATGTCAAATGGTTTAATATGCAAACGGGAAGTTGCTCTTCCAAAGAGAGGCTCCTTAGAGTTTTCAAATATCTTTTTCATCATGGAATATATTGATCCACAAAGAACCAGATTCAGTTTACTCTCATTTTTATATGAATCCCATATATTTTGCATTTCGCTGAATAAGGAATTATTTATTTTGCCGAATTCCTGAAATTCGTCAATTATCAATGTGAAGTTCTTCTCCTTTGAAATTATCATCAAGAAATATTTGACCTTGCCATAGTTTTTTGCAATAGGCTCTTTGTTAGGTGATTAAGGAGTGCATTTTTTGCACAAAGGCTTTTTGGGGAATTTGTCTAAAAAAGTCGTTGTGCTATTTTGCGCAAGATGTGACAGTTGCAAAAAACTGTGGCAAGGTCCTACTGGTTCAGCCTTTCTGAGTTACGCTTTGCATAAGCGGCATCTCTGCTCAGGGATTCAAATTTTTCATTGAAATATTGAGCTACTTTGGCTTTTTGGTCCGGAGTGAGACTCCTGTTCTCTGAAAAAGATTTTTCAATCATCTCAATATCAAGGGATGATCCTCTTGAAATCCGGCGATATACAAGCATGCCCAGAAGTTCATCAATTTTATTCTCATTTTTCAAAGCTGCCATCCTGATAAGATACTCAATGCCAAAATCATTGTTAGACAAGATGTTTGCACAAATAACATTTGTCTCATAGTTTGAAATCATCTCTTTTGGAAGATTTCCGGAGATGTAATCCTTTAAGTATATCTTGAATGTCTTTATAAGATGATCATCCACTTTTGATTTTGTCACATATCTGTCTGCTTCAAATTTGTTCAGAAGAACGTACCGGAATATTTCACTATTTGTATTACACATTGCTCCGGTGGGAGATGTAAGCACACTCCATATTCTCTCACTATACTTTTCATCTGGTTTAAGCGAAAAGAAAACATCATCAATAAAGGAGTTTAACTCATTGTACTTATATGAGCTCTGTAAAGCTGCAACATATGCATAAAGGTTTTCTGACGATTTATCCCTGTTGTAAACCTCAAACTTAGCAGCGGGTGAATTTGAAGGATTCATTGCCAGTTTGACCTTTTCAATAAATGGTTCTGCTTTATCGCTGCCAATAACACGGTTGATCTCATTTCCCTCCGTATCAAGTATCAGGAAAGTGGGATATACAGATACCGCATACTTTTTTGAAATATCAACACCCTCTCCCTTCTCCATGTCAAACTTTAAATTAACAAAGTTTGCATTGAAAAAATCACCACACACCTCCTGTGGAAAAACATTATTAGTCATGTCTTTACAAGGTCCGCACCAGGATGTATAGCAGTCTATAAAAATCAGTTTTGGACTTTTTTTGAACGATTTTGCTTTGGAAAGTGCTTCCTGAAGCGTAAGGCTCTCAAAATTAACACCCTTATTTTGAGCAGCCATCCCAAGGCAAATTAACATAGAAATTAATATTGACACTCTCTTTTTCATACTTTGTTTTCCTTTTATTAATGAATGTTACTGATAAATATAACAACTTGTCGGCAGTATACCCTAAGGGAAGGTCAACTTGCGCTGGTATTTTGTAAAATAAAACGATGTCAATTTGTAAAATAAAATCATGTCATTTTGTAAACTAAATTGATAATAATTTGTAAAATGATTTGATATTTTTAACTTTACAAAAAAA
>JALNXR010000249.1 GCA_023230265.1 Bacteroidales bacterium
GCAAAGAAAAAGTGTCCGAACTCGTGTACGAGCACCAGAATAGACAGAGCGGCAACAACTTGCAGAACTTTAACAATTATATCCATTTTTTAGAATTTGTTTTTTAAATATTTTAAGGCACTCTCCCTGGCCATTTTGTCGGTATGGTATATCTCTTCGATATCCGGTTTTGCAACAAACTTTGTTCCAGAGAGAACATGATCGATAATATTTGATATTCCACCAAAAGAGATGGAGTGGGATAAAAAGCTTTTGACAGCTATCTCATTGGCTGCATTCATAGCACATGGGTAATTACCGCCTTGGCCGGCAGCATAATATGCAGTTTTTAGCAAAGGAAAATTTTCAAAATCCGGTTTGTGAAAACTTAGAGATCCAACACTCCCGAAATCGAGTCTTGGTGTATCCAGCGGTACTCTGTCAGGGTAGGAGAGAGCGTAGAGAATAGGTAGCCTCATATCGGGATTGCTCATTTGTGCCTTTACCGATCCGTCTGTAAACTGTACCATAGAGTGTATTATGGACTGCGGATGGATTACGATCTCAATTCTTTCGGGCTCAACATCAAACAGGTGACTGGCTTCAATCAGTTCCAGACCCTTGTTCATCATCGTTGCAGAATCCACGCTAACTTTTGGACCCATGTTCCATTTAGGATGATTAAGAGCCTCTTCAACAGATGCTGATGCAATTTCATCCCTCTTTTTCCCAAAAAAGGGACCACCCGATGCAGTAAGCAGAAGTTTCTCCACTTCACCACACTCTCCCTGAAGACACTGAAAAATAGCTGAATGCTCTGAATCAACCGGGACGATAGAACTTTTATGTTTTTTTGCCAGCTCCATGACAATCGGACCTGCAGCAACAAGCGTCTCCTTATTTGCCAGAGCTATACTTTTTCCTCTTTTGATTGCTTCTATAGTAGGTTCTAAACCGCTAAAGCCGACCATTGCAGTAAGAACGATATCTGCATCTGACTCATTTACAGCTGTTGTGACGGCATTCTCCCCGGAGAGAAGAACACTCCCGGAGGGCAATCCTGCTTTTACAATTTCATAAAACCTCTGATCGGCAATCACAACATTCCCCGGTCTGAATCTGTTAGACTGCTGGATGAGGGTATCTGCCTTTGAGTTGGCTGTAAGAAGAACTACTTCAAAAAGAGAGGGATGCCTTGATATCACATCCAGAGCTTGTGTTCCGATAGAACCAGTGGAACCTAGAATTGCTATCTTTTTTTTCATCCGGTTTTAAAACTTAATATATTTTGCCGGATCAATTGCCACTCCCTTGTGCCATAATTCAAAATGAAGATGTGAACCGGTGCTCAGGCTTCCTGAGTCTCCGACCAGGGCAATTGCACTCCCGGCTTTAACCTTGTCACCTGTTTTCTTTAGAAGTTTGGAGTTGTGCTTATAAATGGATATCAAATCATTGCTGTGCTGAATCTGGATTGTGAATCCGGTTTCGTCGCTCCAGCCTGCAGAGATCACCGTACCGTCAAGCACTGCAGAGACTACCGAATTCTTTGGTGCGGCAATATCTATATAGGGGTGATTGGTAGCAAGATTAAAGGATTGAGAGACCACCCCCTCCACCGGCTGAAAAAAATGAAGCCCCTCTATCTGTTCAATACTTTTACGCTTTGACCCCAGACTGAATTGCTCCTGCCTGGTGACCTCCTCTCTGAGAATGGAGTCCTCTCTTGCTCCTGTTCTTTTAAGGGCTGTGCCGGAGGTGTCCCCCTCTTCCACAAACTCGATGTTTTCCAGAGGTTTCTGCCCGGTAATCACCCTCTGAATGTTTACAAGATGATAATCCCAGAGTTTTACCACCCTTTCCAGAGAATCCGCCTTGATTGCATTCTGAACTATTGCCCTTCTGGTCTGGGCATTAGGATAACCGGGTATGAACTCTCTCAGAGGTGTGTAAGAGATAAGAACAGTTACGGCACCAATAATGAATATCAGGGCAAGGCAAATACTGACTATCATTGCAAGGCCGTTAGCCCTGAATACAAACAACTCTTCGTGAGAAGTATCGTTAAAGATAGCAAAGCGATACCTGTTCCTTATGTTTCTCTTCTTTTTCTCTTTTTTTACTCTTGCCATTATCTGATAACTGTTAATCCATTTCCGGCTGATCTGTTACATGGACAACTACTTCGTCGCTCATCCAGAGTCCGTGTTTGTTACAGTATGCCATGGCTGTAAGACGCAGGGAGACCTTTGGAATAAATGTGAACTCAGTCTCTATCTGAACAGGCTGATCCCCGTAGCTTGCCCTCTGAAGTCTTACCTCAGAGATGAGTGTCTCAAGATTCCATAACTGGATATATTCATAATGATGATCCGGGGCATTCGGATGTTTAACATTCCGTCCTATCTTCACCTTAACTTTAAAGGGTTGGTTCCTTTTAGCCTGATTATCACATGTTATTACAGGGCTATGCTTGTCAGCATAGGCTTTTACCTTATCACTTCCCGAAGCGAACTGGCTGTATGAAAATAGTCTGGGCATAATGAAATTGTAAACTTCAAAAGTACTAAAAAAAAACTAACTTTGCGAAATGGAGAGAATAGTAGGTATAGATTATGGCAGAAAAAGAACTGGTCTTGCAGTGAGTGATCCGCTGGGCATATTTGCCTCTGCTCTCATCACTGTGCCTGCTGCCCAGGTGCTGGATTTCCTCAAAAAATACTCTCTGGATGAGAAGATAACTCTTTTTGTTGTAGGTTTTCCTTTAAATATGAACAATCAGCCTTCTGAAGCTGCAGCAGATGTAGAGATATTCATCAGACAGCTAAAGAAACATTTTCCTGATATACCTGTTGTATTGGAAGACGAAAGATTTACTTCAAAAATGGCACTTAATGCCATGATAGAAGGGGGAGTGAAAAAGATGAAGCGGAGAGACAAATTTATGACCGACAAAATAAGTGCTGCCATAATCCTTCAGACTTACATTGACAGGGAGGCTCTCCGTAAGAAAAGATAAAAGTTAAAAAAGAGAATTAACAATGGTTTTACCGGTTTATGTATACGGAACTGATATTTTGAGAGAAAAGGCTGCTGAAGCTAATATCTCAGGTGAACAGGAAAGAGATTTTATAAAAAAGCTTGTGGAGGACATGGAGGAGACGATGCTCAAGGCAGACGGTGTAGGTCTTGCTGCTCCACAGGTGGGGCACTCCCTGAGAGTGCTGATTGTCAACGGAAGCCTGCTTGCAGAGGATAACCCGGAATTAAGGGACTTCAAAAGGACGATGATCAATCCAAGACTGTTATGGGAGTCAGATGAACAGGCTGAGTACAGCGAAGGGTGTCTCAGCATACCAGAAATACATGCAGCAGTCACGAGACCTGCAAAGATCAGGGTATCGTATACCGACGGAGATTTTAACAACAGGGAGGAAGAGTTTCAGGGTTTTGCCTGCAGAATGGTTCAGCATGAGATGGATCACCTTGAGGGTATTCTCTTCACAGACAGGACAGCTCCAATTCGCAGAAAAATGCTTCAGTCAAGGCTGAACAACATTAGAACCGGAAAGGTCAACACATTCTACAAGACTGTCGCTGTCAAAAAGGGCAAATAGAACGGAGAATGTTTGATAATCAAGAGAATCAGATCATCAGAAAAATCAAATTTTCAGCATAAAAAATTTTAAAACAGATGGGAGCATTTCACGCATACGATATCAGAGGTG
>JALNXR010000250.1 GCA_023230265.1 Bacteroidales bacterium
TGAGCGGAATGTTAGCCTTGAGCAGAAATGAGAGAACATCCTTGCTAACCTTGTCCAGAACACCCTTGAAAAGCTCAAAACTTTCAAATTTATAAATAAGCAGAGGATCCTTTTGTTCATAAGTTGCATTCTGAACGGACTGTTTAAGGTCATCCATCTCCCTGAGATGCTCTTTCCAGTGTTCGTCTATCATCATGAGCATTATAGACTTGTTGAGAGATCTGATCACCTCTTTTCCCTGGTTTTCATAACTCTTTTTAAGATTGACTACAAGCTGCAACATTTTGGAGCCGTCACTTACTGGAATGGCTATGTTTTCGTACGCAGCACTCTGGGTTTCGTATATCTGTTTGATAATCGGCCAGCACTGCTTAATCATAATCTCACCGCGCCTTTTGTATACCGACTGAATAACATCCATATATTTCTGAGTAACATCCTGAACAGAAGAGTCTTTATAGAACTGTTCATCCATATTCGGATCGACCGATAAATACCTCATAGATTCAAGAGTAAACTCTTCATAATCTACATTGCCGTGATTAGAGGCAACGATATTTTCACAATAGTCAGTCATCATGTTCTGAACATCCACGTCAACCCTCTCTCCGTAAAGGGCGTTTCTTCTCCTGGTGTAAATCACCTCTCGCTGAGAATTCATAACGTCATCATACTCCAGAAGTCTTTTTCTTATCCCAAAGTTATTCTCTTCCACCTTTCTCTGGGCCCTCTCGATGGACTTGGAAAGCATAGAGTGCTGAAGCACTTCCCCCTCCTTCATCCCCATCCTGTCAACAATGGATGCAATTCTTTCCGATCCAAAGAGTCTCATCAGGTCATCCTCAAGAGAGACAAAGAAGCTGGAGGATCCGGGATCACCCTGACGTCCGGCCCTACCTCTCAACTGACGGTCAACCCTTCTTGAATCGTGTCTTTCAGTACCGATTATTGCCAGACCTCCTGCCTCCCTGACACCCGGTCCCAGTTTAATATCTGTTCCACGGCCTGCCATATTTGTAGCAATGGTAACTGCACCGGCCTGGCCTGCTTCAGCCACTATCTCAGCCTCCCTGGCATGTTGTTTTGCATTTAAGACATTGTGCTTGATTCCCTGCATTTTTAGCATTCTGCTCAGCAATTCGGACACCTCTACCGAAGTTGTACCCACAAGTACAGGGCGTCCCTCTCTGGTAAGGCTGACAATCTCATCTCGTACTGCGTTGTACTTCTCTCTCTTTGTCCTGTATATCAGGTCATCCATATCCTTTCTGATCACAGGTCTGTTTGTGGGGATCACCACAACATCCAGCTTGTAAATAGACCAGAACTCCCCGGCCTCTGTCTCGGCTGTACCTGTCATACCTGCAAGCTTATGATACATTCTGAAATAGTTCTGCAGAGTGATTGTTGCAAAGGTCTGGGTTGCAGCCTCAACTTTTACAGACTCTTTGGCTTCTATAGCCTGGTGAAGACCTTCTGAGTACCGTCTTCCTTCAAGAATACGGCCTGTCTGTTCGTCAACAATCTTGATCTTATTATCAAGAATCACATATTCCACATCTTTTTCAAACATGGTGTAGGCTTTAAGCAGCTGATTAACAGTATGGACTCTCTCGCTTTTGAGTGCATAGTCTGTCATAAGCTGATCCTTGGCTTCTGCTTTTGCCTCTATAGACATCTCTCTCTTCTCCAGCTCAGAAATTTCACTTCCGATATCCGGCAGAATAAAAAACCTGGGATCACTGACACTTTTGGAAATCAGTTCATGCCCTTTATCTGTGAGTTCCACCGATTTCTGCTTCTCGTCTATGATAAAGAAGAGTTCATCGGTTACTTTATGCATCTGCTTGTTGTTATCCTGCATGTAAAAGTTTTCTGTCTTGAGTAGAATCTGCTTCATTCCACTCTCACTCAAAAACTTAATTAAAGGATTATATCTGGGGAGTCCCTTGTGGGCCCTCAGGAGGAGGAATCCTCCCTCCTCCTCATTGCCCTCGGAGATCTTCTTTTTTGCATCGTTTAGTATCTGGGTTACCAAAGCCTTCTGCGCTGAGTAGAGCCTCTCCACAAAAGGTTTGTATTCGTTGAATTGCTGATCGTCCCCTTTCGGAACAGGTCCGGAGATAATAAGGGGGGTTCTGGCATCATCTATAAGGACCGAGTCAACCTCGTCAACTATAGCATAGTGATGCTTCCGCTGCACCAGGTCATCCTGATTAATTGCCATGTTGTCCCTAAGGTAATCAAAGCCAAACTCGTTGTTTGTACCAAATGTAATATCGGCCTTATAAGCGTTCTTTCTCGCATCTGTGTTGGGGTCGTGTTTGTCAATACAGTCAACCTTAAGTCCATGAAACTGATAGAGAGGGCCCATCCATTCGGAGTCTCTCCTGGAAAGATAATCATTGACCGTTACCACATGGACTCCCTTTCCGGCCAGGGCATTGAGAAATACAGGGAGTGTTGCTACCAGGGTTTTCCCTTCGCCAGTTGCCATTTCAGCTATTTTCCCCTGGTGAAGTGCAACACCACCAATAAGTTGCACATCGTAATGAACCATGTCCCAAGTTATCATATTGCCTCCGGCCATCCACCTGTTCTGCCAGATGGCGTTTTCCCCATCAATTGAGACAAAATCTTTTTTTGCTGCCAGCTGACGGTCAAAATCGGTTGCTTTGACAACAATTATCTCCTTCTCCTTAAATCTTCTGGCAGTAGATTTCATTATTGCAAAGGCTTCAGGCAGGAGTTGCAGCAGAATCTCCTCAATTTTTTCATCTATCTTTTTTGACAACTTATCCACCTCAGTGGCAAGAGCCTCTTTTTCACTGACATCAATATTAACATCCTCGAGTTTTCCTCTGAGTTCCTCTTTTCTGGTCTCATCCTCTGCGATAAAGTCCAAAATTGTCTTTTTCAGATTACTGCTCTCTGCTCTAAGTTCATCGTCTGAGAGTGTATCAACTCTCATGTATGCCTGTAATGTCTTATCAACCAATGGCTGGATCAGCTTAAGATCTCTGTCAGCCTTGGTTCCCAAAAACCTTTTTAACAGGTTTGAAATAAATGCCATGTAAAATTATCTTTATAAAATATAACCTACAAATATAACAAAATAGAGATAAAAGTTCTATTTTTGGAATATAATATGAGCCTGACAAAAGAGATAGTGAAATGCCGGGACGGCTCTTACACCTTGAGATCCGCATTATTCGGAGAGTGCTATCACTCTGCCAACGGAGCTCTGGCCGAGAGTCTTCATATATTTATCAGAAATGGTCTGGACTATTATCTGGAACAGAGCAACAGAACAGGCTCAGAAACTCTTCGTATTTTTGAAGCTGGATTCGGAACCGGGCTGAACACTCTTCTTACAGCTCTCAGAGTGAACGGAAGAGATGATTTATCAATTGAATATTCGGCAGTGGAGCTCTATCCTGTAGCACCCTCCGAGTCAGCTTCCCTAAACTATCCCCTCTCAATATCAAGGGATTATCCTTTTGTTTTCGACGGAGGAATCGAATCAGCGGAGGAACTTGAAAAAAAGATAAACAATGCCAGGTGGGACACCGGCACGATGATAACCGAAAAATTCAGGCTCATTAAAATCCACGCAGACATTCTCTCTCTGGATTTACCATTAAATCGTTATGATATTGTCTATTATGATATGTTCTCGCCGGCGGTACATC
>JALNXR010000014.1 GCA_023230265.1 Bacteroidales bacterium
TGGTGATCATTAAAACCAAGAAGGGTTATTCTCCTTATACCGCTACAATCTCTATGAATCCCACCACAAAGCAATTCTCTCTTAGCAAAGGTTTTGACCTTAAGAAAGAGAGGGGGGTTATAAACGTTAATGCCGAGTATGCTCATGCTTTTTCAAATCCCGTGTCTCCATACACTACCTATTACAGAAACGGTTACAGCCTTAACTACTCCAACACGTTTAACAGGGAGTCAAAACCGTTGCAACTCAATATCAATGTGGGCGGAACAATAGGCAGGCAGGACGCAAAACAGGATCCGGATGTATATAAGGATACCTGGTCTTCCTCTGCCGATAATGCCTTGAGAATGGGTGTAAGTGCCAACTGGCTTATAAACAGTAAATGGATTACCGCTTTAAACTTTGGTCTATCCGGAAGTTACAAGGATGATATCTCAAAATCCCAATCCTACAACTCTTTTGCGACAATAAAACCCGCTGTCAACTCTTTGATAACAGGTTACTATGAGTCCAACTACCTGCCTGCACAATTCTATAATTTACAAATTCTGGACAGTAAGGGACTCAATTTGAGTGCAGATTTAAAAGCAAATCTTAACCAGAAATTCGGCGAAGTTCTAAACAAAATCAAGGTTGGAGCGGGCTGGTCAATTAGTGGTAATATAGGTAAGGGAGAAGACTATGCAGATAATCTCTACCCTGATGGTTACAGGCCGAGGCCTTATACCGACATCCCATTCCTGCACAATATAAATGCTTACCTTGAAGACAATGTTGTTATACCTATCGGGAAAACCTCTCTTTCTCTTATCGGCGGAGTAAGGATGGATGCCAATTTCATTAAAGATATGGTCTATGATAATGCCATATCTCTTTCTCCAAGGTTCAACGCAAAATACACCCTGGTTGATAAGAGAGCCTATGAAGGTGACTTTCTGCAGAGTCTGAGTATCAGGGGTGGTTGGGGAATTCTTGAGAAGATTCCTGCACTTTCTGTTCTCTATCCAATGGACAAATACAGAGACATTAGGGTTTACTCCAAGAACTACGGATCTCAGAATGACTACTTTTATGTAGCCAACACATATGTGTTCCGCGATTTTTTCAACCCCGATCTTGAATGGTCCCGCAGCCGCAATATTGAGCTGGGTATAGACGGAAAAATGGGAGGTATAGGCTTCTCGCTGGTTTATTACAATAACAAGGCACAAAATCCTTACCAGCAAGAGACCACATATGTTCCCTACGCTTATTCCAAAACTGACGAGAATTACACTGTGCCAAACAATCCTCAGTTCAGGATTGACAACATTACGGGAGATATCTTTGTTAGGGATCTGGACAATCCTTCCCTCGGAGAGGCGTTAATACCCAAGTCTGTAACTGATACAATGTTCGTGCAGGAAATTATGCAGTCAAACGGAGAACCCAGCACAAGACAGGGGATTGAACTCTCTCTTGATTTTGGTAAGATAGAGGCTATCAGGACCTCTTTCCGCTTTGATGCCAGATATTCTTTCTCAAAAAATATTTATGAGAGATTATACCCCACCACTTTCTCTAACGATCCTCATACAACCCTTCCATCAAATCTTGGCCGCTCTTTTGAATATGTGGGCTTTTATGTAGGACAGACCAGTAATTACATCACTTACAATGGCTCCAGGAGTGATGGGATGAGTGCAAATCTCACCGCCACCACCCACATCCCGGAAATTCGTATGAATGTGTCTCTGAGATTGGAGGGAACCCTCTTTGCCCGGTCACGCAATCTTACCTATTATAACGGGAAAGAGTGGGCCTTTCTGGTTGATGAAAATGGCAACAGAGTTCAGGGAAGTGTATATGACTATAAAGAGTATTACTCCGGAGTATGGCCTGTTGCATATATGACTTTTGACCAGGTTGTAAAACCCTTTACATCCGTAGAGGCAGCAAATCCCAGCTTTGCAGATCTTATAGGCCATTCCAATACTATTTATAATTTTGTTCAGGATGGTAACGGTGCTTATTTCATGGCTAATATCAGCCTTACAAAGGAGATTGGTGATCTTGCCTCAATATCTTTTTATGTAAACAACTTTACCAAGAGTAATCCTTACATAGAAAGCTGGGCAACCGGTGTAAAGAGTTCAAGGAATATTGACTTTTCATACGGAGCAACTCTCAGAATTAAATTTTAATCCCAAGGAATTATGAAAAGAGTTTTATATATATCAGTTATAGCTGTTGCGGCATTATTGACCTCTTGCCAGAACAAACTGCAGCAGCTTTTGGATGAGAATCCCTTTTTGGAGGGATCGCGCAAGTTGAATATTACCCTTGTTTATCCCGAAGGATTTGAAAGCGAACTTAAGGCCGGGGCACAGATTACAATCACAAATCCCAGCAACGGAGCTGTTTACAATCTGGAATCAGATAATCAGGGGAAAGCTACGGTTGAGCTACAATATGGATTCTACAGGCTTTCTGTTTTTGATAAAGGAACTCCGGTATCCGGAGCAATCCCGATGTTCAACAGAAGTATAGACCAGGTAAGGCTTACCGATACACTTGTGGGTTCTCTGAATCTCAATGTGGAACTGACGCTCTCCTATGCAGGACAGCTTATTATTAAGGAGCTGTACTACAGAGGCTGCACCGGTACTGACGGTAAAACCTTCCAGTATGACAAATACTTTACAATCTATAACAACAGTGACGAGGTTGCCTACCTTGACAGTGTTTGCTTTGGAGCCGTAGCACCCTACAATGCTCCAACCAAACAGCATGCATGGAGCTATGTGGGCAGTGACGGTCAAACAGTTATAATGGACACTGTGCCGATTATTGAAGCAGTATGGCAGTTCCCGGGAACAGGTAAAAGTCATCCGCTGCAACCCGGAGAGGAGGCTGTTGTCGCTCTTACTGCTGCTGTTGACCATACAATACTAAGGCCTATGTCCGTGAATTTAAATGTTCCTGGATACTGGGTCTGCTATAACCAAAGATACACCAATGCCAACTATCACCCCTCTCCCGGTCCGAACCTTGTAGATCACTGGCTGGACCTTTTATGGAAAGAGGGACCAGCAAATGCTTATCCTTTCTCTGTATCGAGCCCTGCGCCGGTTATCTTCCGCATACCGGACGTTGGAGCACAGGCATTTGTGAACAACCCTGAAAACCGAGGCCGCCAGCCGGGTTCTACATCTGACACAGAGTATATGATGATACCGTCGGCATGGGTCCTGGACGGAGTTGAGTGTTTTGACAAAAACACCAAGTTTAAGAGACTGCCCGGAACTGTAGATGCAGGTTTTGCCCTTATGGAAGATGCGGACAGATATCTCGGGAAAACACTTCACAGAAAAGTGGACGAAGCCGCTACTCAGAAAGCAGGAGGAAGAATTGTATACATGGACACCAACAATTCTGCTAACGATTTTGAAGTCAGAGCATCACAATCTATTAAAAACTAGCGAAAAACAGCGATTATGAAATACAACAATAAATATATATTGATGATATCTGCACTTGCTTTGTCGCAGCTCTGTTTTATACTTCCGTTAACAGGACAAAACAGAAGGAATGTGCAGGAGAGGTGTCTGTACCACTTTGAGGATCTCCAGAAAAAGCAGACATGGACCGACAGTTACAACGCTGCGGGATTGCACTTTATAGACTTTAGAAGCTCTTCGCTTATTGAAGCCTATATGGGTAAAAACGACGGTGGTCTTGTAAAGTACTACGAGTCTGACAACAGTTACAACTTCGGGCTCAGGACCTATTCTTACAAGAAGATTAAAAACACCACTTTTTACGGTAAACTGGACTATAATAACTATAAAGGAAAGAACACCTCCTGGTCCGGACTTATTTACCCGGAAAGGTATCTTTTATCTGTAGCCAATGATCGTCCTGCTGATCTTGTAAAAGAGAGTTATAAACTCTCCGGAGGAATTTCCACACAGCTTACCGAGGATCTCTTTTTTGGCTTGCAGATCAACTACGAGACAGCCGATGCGGCAAAGAGAAAAGACCTCAGACACAGGACACGGCTTCTCGATTTTGAAACCACAGCCGGCCTGGCAGCCAGAAGCGATCACATGAATATTGGTTTAAACTACTATTACAGGAAATTCTACGAAACCGTCGCCTTCTCCAAAATTGCTGATGACGATATTATTTACAACGGATATCTGTTTAAAGGTATTTGGTTTGGTATTTTTACCACTTGGACACAGGAGGTACTGGAGCTTTCCAGACCATTTACCGATGTACTTCACGGAGGATCACTGCAGCTTGAACTGGTTGCTGATAATTTTAAATTCTTTAACGAATTCACCTACAAAAATCAGTCAGAACTTACCGGCGAAGGAAAAGAAAAGGCCTTCTCAGAAGCTAAAGCCGATATTTATGAATACAAGGGCCGGGTTCAGTATGAGTCCGGAAATATCCGTCAGTATCTCAAACTAAACACCAATTATTCTGATGCAGTTAACTACGACAAGGTGACTACTCAGGAAAAGATTGGAGGATATTGGTTTACATTCTATTACGGACTTAACAGAGCTTTCTCAAAACGGAGCTTCGATCTAAATGCCGAGTATAACATTGCCTTTGGACGCTATAAATGCAATCCTTCATTTGACCTTAAAGCAGGATACAATTATATCAGCCAGGCAGCTTTGAGTTCTCTTGTAAATCCATTCTATTTTACACAGGATTTCAAAATTAATACAGGCTACCTTAAGGCAAGGAAGAACTTTACATTTAACAAGGGGATGCTTGATATCAATCTTGGAGCCGTTTACGGAAAGGGAAGCGGAAATAAACTCACCCAACATATTTCATCTACAGCTATTGGCAATGTATCAGAAGATATAATTCCCCAGCAACATGAAGATCTGCTGAACAGGGAGTTTGAATATCTCACTGCCCGCAAGTTCCAGGGTTCTGTAGGAGCAAAGGTATTCCGTTTTGTATCTATGAATAAACAAGGAGGCTCTATCTATCTGGATGCCAACTACACATTCCTCAAAGCATTTGATGTGCAGTACCAGCCGGAGGACAGATCAGGATTCTTTACCATTGCTTTGGGATACGCGTTCTGATAAAGATCTGATATTTTTTCTTGACTTAATTTCTTATAATAATCAAAGAAAGGGGCTTAAAAGTCCCTTTCTTTATTATAATCTTTTGGTTCTCCGTGAATAATAATTTAATTTTGGGCAACTTAACATTGGTATAAATGAATTCTACCGAGGAAATAACAATGAGAAATATCGAAGAGATTTATTTCAGGTTATTTCCCAGATTATGTGTTTTTGCCGAAAAGATGCTTAGGGATTCTGACTTTGCAAAGAGTGTGGTTCAGGAGGTTTTTCTCTCTGTTTGTGAAAAAAAAGATAGACTCCATATTAATACTTCAATCGAAGCATACTTGATTAAAGCCGTATATAACAGGTGCCTGTTTTATATACGGGAGAGTACAATTCATCAGAAACATTTAAGCAAAATTTACTACAAACAAGTAACAGATCATATTCCGGATGAAATTTTTGATGAAGAAACAATATTTAAACTAAAACTCCTGGATAAAGCTATTAATTCTCTTCCGGAGAAATGCAGAAAAATTTTTCTGCTTAACAAAAAAGAGGGTCTTTCTTATGCGAAAATTGCTGTTTTGATGGAAATTTCTGTAAAAACAGTAGATAACCATATTTCAAAAGCCTTAAAAAAAATTAAAGAATATATAGGGAATATTTAATACTAAAGTATCAATATATTATAATACCTGGGTTATGGAGGATCGTGAAAAAGATAATATTGATTGGATTTGGGATAGATGCATTGACATAAATAGTAGTTACGACCCGCAGGAAAACTTTAAGAAGTTGACTAATCTTCTTAAAGAACGAAAAAGATTCAGAACTCGGAAAAGATTAATATACCTGTCAATTTCTGTTTCTGCTGTCTTATTGCTTGTGTTCGCAATGGTTTCAGATCTTTTTACAAATAAGCCTGCCCCTGACCGGGAGTTCACAAGTCAGGAGCTGATAACTGATAAAAATAATTTTATTATAAGAATTGGAGAAAGGACATTTGTGAATATGTTCATGAACAGCCGGATGTCTGTAGAAAAGAATAATATCATCTTCTGGGAGGGAAAAAGAAAAGAGACAATTTCAACATCTGGCAAAGAGTTAATTCAGATAAATGTTCCGGCTGGTAAACGGTATTCTGTTACACTTGGAGACGGATCAAATATTTGGTTAGCATCGAACTCATCTATTACATTTCCTTCTATATTTTCAGAGAGAGGAAGAACAATAAAAGCAACCGGGCATATATTCTTTGAAATTGAGAAAGCGGTTATGCCTTTTAAAGTAGATTTAAAAGAAAATCTTTCTGTAATTGTGTATGGAACAATTTTTAATGTTAAATATTATTCAGATCTTCACAAAATGGGAATATGCCTTAACGAAGGCAAGGTGTCTTTAAAGATCGGAGATAATGAAAATGTTTTGATGCCAAACCAATCACTGCAGTACGATATCAGCAACAAAATAATTTCTACAAAAGAGATTGATAGTGGGGAAAATATATTCTGGAAAAACGGAAGTTTCTATTTCAACGACGTATTATTGGAAAACCTGGCAAAGGAGTTGTCCGGATGGTTTAATGTATCTGTTTGCTTTCATACAGAAAGGATAAAAACATTGAAATTTTCAGGAAACATCCCTGATAATCTGGGTCTGGAAGAGATCATAGATGTTTTAAATGCAGCAAGAACATTCCGTTGCGAATATATTAACGGAGTGATTCATCTGTACAACTACTAAATTGTCTTTTTTTATTCTTACAAACAATAAATCCCTGTTTTAAGTAGGGATTTGTTATTTGATATGTATCTTATTAACAGTATCACACTCTCACATCTTAAATATGATGACTATGTTAAAAAATTATTCCCATTACTTTAAACGGCCGTTTTTAAGCGGGTTTAAAGGGTTAATTTTTGTGCTATTTTTTACTCTCTTCTCCAGCCTTTCTCCTTTGAAAGGGCAGCCTCCTGCAAAATATTCAATTGAATTTAAAAATTTGTCCATTGAGGCATCTGTAAAGAAAATGCAGGCTCAGTTCGGGATGAATTTCTTTTATGATTCAGAAAGTCTCAGAACAGAGAAAAAAATAGTCAACAAATCTTTTAAAAACAATACTCTTGTGGAGATATTAGATTCTGTTTTCGAAGGAACAAACTTCACCTATAGTATTGTGAACAATGTAATAACAATTGCTCGAAAAGAGTCTAAAACAGGTGATCAAATATCCCCTCCAGAAAATAATCTGGTCACCATCAAAGGATTAATAACAGATAAATCTGGCATTCCGATAGAGATGGCCATGGTCTCTATCCCGGATCTAAACCTGTGGGGTACATCTGATTCAAAAGGCTTGTTCAATATCAGTAAAGTAAGCAGGGGTAAATTAAAAATCCAAATTAGCTGTCTGGGTTACAGTATACTTGATACCGCAGTTATTGTAAGCAAAGATGTTGAAGATATTTTTTTCAAACTGGAAGAGGAAAACTTAAAGCTTAAATCTGTAATTGTGGCTGCGAAAGAGAATAAAGATGCTCTTAATACCTCCTTAAATATCGATCGTCAGGCTATTGATCACCTTCAGGTGATAAGTCCTACAGACATAATGAGCTTATTACCAGGCGGCAAAACAGTAAATACTAACCTCTTTTACAATTACGAAAATGTTTTCAATATCCGTGGTGGTGATGGAAACGGAAGTTTTGGAACAGCAGTGGAAGTTGATGGGGTAAGACTCTCTTCAAACAATATACTTTCCACCACTTCTGGAGTTAATACAAGATATTTATCTACGTCTAATTTGGAATCTATTGAGGTAGTGGCGGGAATTCCTTCTGTTGAATACGGAGACATGTCTTCCGGTCTGGTTAGGATAAAAACAAAAAAGGGGCGAACTCCTTACTCCTTTTCTGTCTCTCTCAACCCTACTACAAAACAGTTAGCTTTCAACAAAGGTTTTGATCTTTTAAATGAACGGGGTATATTAAATTTGAACGCAGAATATACCCATGCTTTCCAAAACCCTGTCACCCCTTACAGAACATACTTCAGGAACGGATATGGAGTCAACTACATGAATACATTCAACAGGAACAAGCAGCCGATTTTTTTTAATATCAGCCTTAACGGTACGCTTGGGCGTCTTGACACAAAAAAAGATCCTGACGCATATGATAATACCTGGGCTTCCGCTGCCAATAATTCATTATTGTTTGGAGCAAGTGCAAACTGGCTGATAAACAGTAAATATATCACCTCGTTGGATTTTAGTGTAAATGCAAGTTATACTGACGATATCCAAAAGGAAAATGAATATTATTCTTATGCAACAATTCGTCCATCTATAAATGCCACAGAGAACGGATATTATGAGACCAATTATCTTCCAGTTCAATTTTTTAATCTTAAAATCGTTGACAGCAAGGGTTTTAATTTTAGAGCAAATATTAAAGCCTCTTTAAACAGAAAATATGGATCTCTGCTGAATAAATTTAAGCTCGGAATCGGGTGGAGAAGCGATGGAAATGTGGGTAAAGGAGAATACTACGAAGATAATATATACCCGGACGGATACAGGCCTCGTCCCTACAGTGATATACCTTTCCTTCACAACTGGAATACTTATCTGGAAGACAACATCACTATTCCTGCAGGGAAGACTTCTCTCTCGTTAGTTGGCGGAGTAAGGATCGAAGGGAATATTATTAAAGAGATGAATTATAAAAATGTGGTTTCTGCTTCTCCCAGGTTTAATGCGCGTTATACTATAATCAACAAAAAAGACCGTGACAGCTTCATAAATAATCTAAGTGTCAGAGCAGGATGGGGTATAATGGAAAAACTTCCCTCTTTATCTGTTCTCTACCCTACAGATAAGTATTCCGATATTAGGATCTATTCAAAAAATTACGGAACTGAGAACAAATATTTCTATGCTGCAAAAACAAATGTTTTCCGCGATTATTTCAATCCTGATCTTAAATGGTCCCGAAGCCGGAATATAGAGGCAGGGATTGATGCAATTATTGCCGGAGTAGGTATATCCCTGGTTTATTATAACAACAAATCTGTCTCTCCGTATATAACCGAAACGTCATACCTGCCTTATTCATACAGCAAAACAAACGAAAATTATACGGTTCCGGACAATCCTGAATTCAGAGTTGATAAAGTGACCGGAGATATTTATGTGAAAGATTTGGACAACCCTTCATCGGGAGAAAATTTAATTCCAAAGTCAGTTACTGACACTCTGTTCATCGCCAAAGGAATGCAATCCAATGATGACCCAAGCACAAGACAGGGTGTTGAGTTAATTCTGGATTTCGGAAAGATTGAATCAATCAATACCTCTTTTAGATTTGATGCAAGTTACTCTTATTCAAAAAGCGTTTTTGAGAGATTAAAAGAAAGTTATCCGGCAAGCCGCCATTCAACTCTTCCCACTAATTTAGGCAGGTCATACGAATATGTTGCATATTATCTGGCCGGAACAGGATCATATCAGACATATAATGGGTCCTGGGAAGATGGTCTTAATGCAAATATAACCGCAACGACCCATATTCCGGATATAAGGCTTACAATTTCGTTGCGATTGGAAGGATCTCTGTTTTCCCGTTCACAGAATCTAACCTATTACAATGGAAAAGAGTGGGCTTTTCTGATAGATGGAGATGGAAATAAAGTCAATAAAAGTGTCTATAATCAAAAAGAATATTACTCAGGAGTATGGCCTGTGGCATATAAAGGTTTTGACGGCATTGTCCACCCTTTCACAGAGGCAGAAGCTCAGGATCCCAGGTTTGCCCCAATGATAGGTCAGGAAAGTGACGTTTATACTTACGTTAAAGATGGCAGTAGTGCATTCTTTATGGCCAATTTAAATTTCACAAAGGAGATCGGAGATCTCGCTTCAATCTCTTTTTATGCTAATAACTTCGCCAGAAGTAATCCGTATATTAAAAGCTGGGCCACAGGAGTCAAAACGGCCAGAAATATCTCTTTTTCATACGGAGCAACTCTGAGGATAAAATTTTAAATTATATGAATATGAAAAAAAGTATTTACATATTTACGACTTTTGTTTTTATCTGTATAATGTCATCCTGTGAGAAAATATTCCAGGATTTTGCTGATAACAATCCTTACGGCGACGGAGTAAAAAGATTAAACATTACTCTTGTATATCCAGAAGGTTTTGAAGATGAAGCTAAGGCTGGTGCGGAGATTTCTATCTTAAATCCGACTAACGGAACAAAGTATAATCTCTTATCTGATGGCGAGGGAAAAGCAAGCATAAATCTTCAGTACGGATTTTACAGTCTGTCTATAACAGATAAAGGCACTCCTGTTTCCGGCTCCATTCCGGTTTTTAATAAAAGCATTGACCAAATTCGCATAGCCGATACTCTCAAAGGAGATATGAATATTAATGTTGACCTGGTGTTATCCTACGCCGGACAGCTCATAATCAAAGAGATCTATTACAGAGGATGTGCAAAGCCTGATGGTAAGCCTTATGAGTTTTATGACAAATATATCATAGTATACAATAACAGCGACGAGTTAGCATATCTGGACGGTGTATGCTTTGGAGTAGTTGAGCCATTTTTTGCCCCTTCTTCTCCTACTCCATGGAGTTATACAAACAATGAAGGACAAAGGGTGATAAGGGACACTATCCCAATTATTGAGGCAGTATGGCAGTTCCCTGGAGACGGTACAAGCCATGCCTTGCACCCTGGAGAAGAAGCTGTTGTCGCTGTCGCTGCTGCAATAGATCATACTATTCTTTACCCAAACTCTGTCAATCTGAATGTACCTGGATATTGGGTTTGTTATAACCAGATTTACACAAATGCTAATTATCACCCCTCCCCTGGGCCAAATCTTGCAAACCACTGGCTCAGTTTGTTATGGAAGGGTAGTACACTAAAAGCTTACAGTTTTTCGACAGCCAGTCCTGCTCCGGTTTTATTCCGTATACCAGAAGTTGATGCGCAGGCATATGTAAACGATCCTGCCAACAGAAGCCGTAAACCAGGGGCTTCTGCTGCGACAGAATATGTAATGATCCCCTCTTCCTGGGTTTTAGACGGTGTTGAATGTCTGAACAGCGCAACATTAAATAAAAGACTTCCGGCCTCTATCGATGCTACATATTTCCTGATGACAGACACAGAAAGGTATCTGTCAAAAACTGCACACAGAAAGACAGACCAGGTTGCCACAGAAAAAGCCGGAGGAAGAGTGGTTTACCAGGATACAAACAATTCGGCCAATGATTTCTACATACGGGACACCCAGTCAATCAAAGAATAGTATAAAACCATGATTATGAAATTCAAATATATTTTTCACATAATTACTGCTCATATCTTTTACTTGTTAATCTTTGTATTGCCGGTTAACGGACAGGTAAAAATCCAGGATAAATGTTTATATCACTTTAATGACCTTCAAAGAAAACAGACCTGGACAGAGAGTTATAATGCAGCAGGAATAAACTTTATAGACTTCAAAAATTCTTCATACATAGAAGCTTACATGGGGAAAAACGATGGTTCTTTTGTCAAATATTATGAATCCGAAAACGGTATAAATTTTGGACTCCGGACAGAATCCTATGCAAGGATAAGGAATATAACCTACTACGGCAAGCTGGATTACAACAAATTTTTTGGACAGAATATGACCTGGTCCGGTCTTATATATCCTGAAAGATATTTGTTGACTGTGGCAGACGATATCCCTGCAGAAAAAGTAAAAGAGAGTTATCTGATAAGCAGTGGCTTTTCTGCTCCTATTGTAAAGAATCTCTTGTTAGGGTTTAAATTTAATTACGAAGTTGCAAATTTAGCAAAGAGAAAAGATTTAAGGCATAAAACGGATCTACTGGACATTGAACTCAGCGGAGGTCTGATTTACAAAGCAGATTTGGTTAATTTCGGGGTGAATTACTATTACCGGAAATTCCATGAAAATGTCGATTTTTCAAAAATTGCAAAAGACGAAATAAATTACAACGGGTATCTTTTCAAAGGATTGTGGTTTGGGATAAATGACACATGGTCACAGGATGTTCTTAAACTTTCAAGACCCTTTTTGGATATACAAAACGGATGTTCTGTCCAGGTCGAATTTGCTTCCGGGAATATTAGATTCTTCAACGAATTCACATACAAAAACCAGGATGGACTCACAGGGCCGGGAGCTGACAAAGAATATACCCAATCACAAGCAGAGACATACGAATACAAAGGCATCGTCCAGTACGAAAAAGAAAGGTTCAGGCACTATTTCAGGTTGAATACAAATTACACGGATGCTGCAAATTATGACAAAATTACAAACCGGGAAAATATCGGGGGAATTTATGTTGTTCAGTATTATGGTCTGAATAAGACATTTTCCAGATGGAATTTTTCCCTTAATCCTGAGTATGAACTTGCCATAGGAAAATATAAGTATAATCCTTCATGGAATATTACGGCGGGATATGATTACTCTATACAGTCTTCGGTAAGTTCTCTTATCTACCCTTATTACTTTAGCCAGACGGTAGCTGTAAACCATGGTTATATAAAGGCAAATAAGAATTTTATGTGGCAAAAAGGCATGGTCGATTTTTCTCTTTCCGGTTCTTACAGCAAGGGGAATGGGGATAAATTACAACAATATATCTCTGTGTCCGGTGAAGATCAGGTTTCAGAGGATATTATTCCATACCACAATGAAAATTTGCTGAACCGGGAGTACGAGTTTTTAACCGCCGGTAAGTTCAAAGGTGAGGCCGGATTGAGGTATTCCCGTTTTCTGAATTTGCCCCGTATGGCAGGATCTCTGTATATCGATGCGAGATACCTCTACACTACAGCATCTGATCTTCTGTACCACCCCGGCGATAAAGCAGGAATGTTCAGCCTGGCTCTCGGTTTCTCTTTTTAAAATGTATATCCAAATCTCAATATGAATTTTTATCTTTTTTCCCCTTAACAGATATTTATAAAAACCTATTAATGAAAAAACTAATAACAATTTTATCCATTATCTTGTGCTATTCAAATAATTACTCACAGGATAAATCTCCAGAAAAGTGTGGATACATATTTAGTTCAGTAAAAGAAATGGCTGTCACCTCTGTAAAGAACCAATCTTCATCAGGTACCTGCTGGAGTTTCTCTACTCTCTCTTTTATCGAATCCGAACTTATCAGAACCGGGAGAGGAGAATTCGACCTGTCGGAAATGTTCGTTGTCCATAATGCATATTATGATAAAGCGGACAAATACATCCGAACACGTGGCAATATTAATTTTGCCCCAGGTAGTTGTTCCGGAGATGTTTTTACGGTATGGAAGAATTACGGAATCGTTCCTGAAGAAATAATTTCCGGACTTAACTATGGCACAAAGACGCATGTCCACAAAGAGATGGATATGGCACTTTCTGGATATATAAGTGCTGTGTTAAAAAAACCAAATGGCAAATATTCGACTGCCTGGAAACAAGGCTTTAAAGGAATATTAAATGCTTATCTCGGAGAGATCCCCCAAAGATTCTCTTACAAAGGGAAAGAATACACTCCATTAACTTTTGCTAAGGAGCTCTCTTTTGATCCTGATAATTATATCCCCATTACTTCTTTCACTCATCATCCTTTTTATCAGCAGTTTGCACTGGAAATACCGGATAATTGGCGTTGGGATAAATATTATAATGTGCCAATAGAGGAACTTATGGAAATTGTTGATTCTGCGCTTGAGAAGGGATATACGGTTTTATGGGCTACAGATGTAAGTGAAAAGGGATTTGACAGAAAAGGAATTGCTATCATTCCGGAAACTGACATTACAAACATGACCGGGTCAGACCAGGCAAAGTGGACAGGAATTCCCAAAAATGAACTTGAAACAAAGCTATACCGTCTTGAACAAATTGTTCCTGAAAGGACAATCTCTCAGGAAGAGCGGCAGATTGCCTTTGATAATGGGCAGACTACTGACGATCATGCAATGCATATTTACGGAATAGCCAAAGACCAGAATGGGAACAAGTATTATATCGTAAAAAATTCATGGGGCGAAACGGGAAATTATAAAGGGATATGGTATGTATCTGTAAGTTATCTGAAATATAAAACAACAAATATTGTTGTACACAAAAATTGCATTCCCGGGAAAATAAAAGATAAACTTGGTATATAAACCTGTGAGCATAATTATTATGTGTAGAAAATGTATATTAAGCACCTTTTTATTCTCCAGCTTAGTTCTGAGCTCTTTTTCGTGTAAAACAAAAGAGTTTCAGGCAAATTTCGACTATGAACAATACTCTCTCAACAACGGATTAAAGGTAATACTTCTTGAAGACCGCTCAGATCCTTTAGTGGCTCTTGCTATCCAATATCACGTGGGATCTGGAAGGGAGAAACCTGGAAAAACCGGATTTGCCCATCTTTTTGAACATCTATTATTTCAACGGTCAGAAAATTTACCCGTGAATGCCTATTTACAGAAGATTTCTGACATTGGAGGAATCTGTAATGGTTCTACCAATTCAGACGGAACTATCTATTTTGAAGTTGTCCCAAGAGATGCTCTTGAAAAGGTGCTTTGGATGGAGTCGGACAGAATGGGTTACTTTATCAATACTGTAACTCAGGATGGGCTGGAAAGAGAGATTGACATTGTTTCCAACGAAAAGCGACAGAGTTATGACAGTAAACCATACGGCCAGGCAGCAATAATAACAGCTAAAGAGATGTTTCCCGCTGGCCATCCTTACAGTTGGACAACCATAGGGGATATTGCAGACCTTAGAAAGGCGACTCTTGAAGATGTAAAAAGGTTTTATTCGGATTTTTATGTGCCAAACAATGCGACATTGGTCCTTTGCGGAGATTTTGACAAAAAATTGGCTAAAGAATTGATCCAAAAATATTTTGGAGAAATAAAAGAGGGAAAACCTGTTAAAAATCCGGAAATTCAACCTTTGATAATGGAGCAAACTAAAAAAATTGTCTGGGAAGATCCTTATGCTCCGCTCCCTGAATTACATATAAATTTTCCTTCTGTGGAAGACTATAATGAAGATTATTATGCAGTTGAACTGTTCACTTCGATTTTCGCCAACAGTAAGAATTCTCCTCTGTATAAAGTTATCGTCAACGAGAAAAAACTGGCTTCTTCCGTAAGCGCTTATAATGTCGCCGGAGAGGTGGCCGGTTATGCCCAGGTTGCTATACGCACTTATAAAGACATTGATCTGGATGATGTCTGTTCCGGTGTTTGGGAGGCATTTAAACGTTTTGAAGACGAAGGAGTAGATGATCAGGAGCTTCAGAAATTAAAAGTAATGCAGGAGGTCAATCTATATAACAAGTTATCCAAAATTCAATTTAAATCCGTAAATCTGGCTAAAGGAAGTGTACTGGCTGGAAATCCGGATGCTTCATTTGAAGATTTAAAAAAATATCAGGCTGTTAAAAAAGAAGATGTTGTCTCTGTGTATCATAAATATTTTAAAAATAGCCCACATTTTATTTTGAGTATCGTTCCGAAAGGAAAAAGTGCTCTTGCTGTTACCGGGTCTGCCCCGGTAGAAATCATTAAAGAGGAGGTCAAAGATCAACAGATGACTTTTACCGGAAGAGTTACAGCAAGTAATGACTATTTAAGGAGCAAATCTTCCTTTGACCGCTCCACTGAGCCCTCTTTTTTGGCTAATACCCCTGCAATAGCAACGCCTGCGATTTGGTCAGGAAAGTTGAACAATGGAATGTCTCTTTTAGGAATCACACAAAATGAGCTGCCTGTTGTACAGGCTAATCTCCGGATAAAAGGAGGCATGATGCTTGACCCAGAGGATAAACCTGGTTTATCTTACCTCAGCGCAAAGCTAATGAAAGAAGGAACTGCCTTTAAAACTTCCGAAGAGTTTGAAAGTGCATTAGGACTGCTTGGAGCAAGGATTTTCGTCTCTTCTGATAAGGAGGAAACCGATATTTCTGTTTCCTGTCTCGCAAGAAATTTTAATGATGTCAT
>JALNXR010000015.1 GCA_023230265.1 Bacteroidales bacterium
CGGTTTCCAGACCCATAGTAAGAATAACCTGAAAAACGGCAATATAGGCCAAAAAATAGGCCGCAACACCCAGGCTTGATGTAGTTAATGTATAGGTGTAGAGAGGTAAAAAGAGAAAATTTATCAATCTGGCAAGGATTGTACTGAGTCCGTAAATCACAGTCTCCTTTGCCAGCTTTCTGAACGGATTTGCACTCCCGGCACTTTTCTCCATGATCAGTTGGCTAAAGCTTTTGGTTTATATAAAAGGAATCCGATATTTAATTGGGGGAACCATTTAATGCCCGTCTTTTCGTAATAGGAGGCGGAGAGGGATACCGGGCCGACAGGGGATTGCCAGACAGCAGCCACATCAGCCATAAAAGTGCCTCTGGGGAAGTTATCAGAAAACCTTGTAGATCCGTCGTCAGTGATCCGGAGCTGCCTGTAGGGTTGAAAATAGACACCCTTAAAGTGGAAGAAGATGGATTTGTAGATTTTTAGTATCGGAGTCACCGATACTCCCAGGAAGGATGGGGCTCTGTTGGTGTTCTGGAGCAAAGTCCTGCTGTGGGGAAAAGGTTCAAAGGCGGGCATTATCATAAGTGTAGAGATGCGATCCTTCATTGCGAGCGGATTGGAGATAACCACATCTGCACTCCAACCCAGGATCAACAGATCAGAAATCTTCTCGAATGATTCGGTAAAATATCTGAAAGAGAGAGAGGTGTGGGGCATATTCTCTATGGGCGCTTTTCCCAGGGAGGTGCTCCCCGGTTTATAATCTTCGCTAAGTCCTGTAAAGCGCAGCGACACCCTGCCGTTCATCCCTTCTGTAGGATATATGGGATAATTGGTTGTATTTCTCTCTATCATCAGAGAGGGGGAAAAGAATGAATAATATGTTATATCAGGTACATCGTAGGAGGTAAACCTCTCATTCTGGAAATATTGATAAATATTGCGTCCGAAAGCAAAAGAGAGTTTTGCCAGAATGTTCTGATATATATTTACAGGGGTTGCTATGCTTACTTTGCCAAAGATCTCGCTCTCCTGAACATTGCTTGAAGGGGTGTTATTGGAAAAGAAGTTGGTCTGGTTTCCCCCAAAGTAGTCAAATCTGTGTGAAGTAAACTGAACTTCGTAAAATGCGAGTGGCCTTACAGAAAAATCCTGTCTGAAATACCCGCTCAATCCTGAATAGAATCTGCCCAGGTTTAAATCAGCATGTACTCTCCAGGGAGTGACGGAAAATTTGTGATACTCAGCACCTACATAACCCTGATTGAGGGACGAAGAGGAGATATTGCCCCCTATTGAGAGTCTCAGAGGGGGAGAGGTGGATACTCTCAGGTGAATATCAAAGATGGAGTCTCTTTTCATCTTTGCCACAGGAAAGAAATCCTTAACATTTCCGGAAGCGATCACCCTGTAATAACCTCTCTTAAGCTGTTCAAAATCGAAATAGCGGGTTCTGTTCTCCCTAAACGTTTTGTCTATGAACTCTTTTTGTTCGTTCACAAGAGAGTCGGTAATTACCACCTTTTCAAAAACCAGGGGAAGGCATCTTCTCCTGAATTCAAGTCTCCTGTTTAACAACTCCTCAGCTTTAATCCTGCGCTTTATCCTCTCCTTTATCTCCGGCATCAGTTTCATTGTATTACGGTAGCCCTCAGCCACAATGTCGTCAATCTTCCCGAAATCCAACAGACTTACATCTTCAAACTTTGAATCTATCAGAATTCCTCTCTCTTCCGGAATGTTATAGTTGGTCTCAGCAGTGAGCATACTCTCTATCTGAGAGATTATATCATCGGAGGTGGGTGCCCGTGAAAACTGGGTGGCGCATTTTACACCGATTATATAATCCGGATTAAAATCCTGAACCATCACATCCCATGGAAAATTGTTGTAAAAGCCTCCGTCAAAGAGTAAAACCGAATCAATCATAATCGGTTTAAAAAAGAAAGGGAAGGTCATCGAACTCCTGATTGCCGAGCCCAGGTCGCCTTTTCTGAGCACTACAGATTTTTTGTTAGCCACATCTGCCGATACACATCTAAAGGGAACCATCAACTTGTTAAAATTATATCCTGCGGCGGCAGAAGGAGAGGCAAAAATCTGCACAACAGCAAGATCCATAGGATAGGGAGAAACTATACTTGTAGGCAGATTTATCGATATTTTGCTTTTTTTGTCTTTTGAGAGGGTGACTCCGAACATCTCTGAGGAGGCCTCTTTCCTGTACATGTAGGTTGCAAAATAGGGCTCCTGCTGCCCACTGTACCAGGACTCGAACTCTTTGGAACGGAACAGTGTAAGCATCTCTTCAGGAGTCAGTCCTATGGCATATAATCCGCCTACTATAGCTCCCATAGATGTTCCTGCAATAAAATCGACCGGAATGCCGTTCTCTTCAAGTGCTATCAGCGCTCCGATGTGTGATAGTCCCTTTGCACCTCCTCCGCTGAATACCACTCCGACACTCTGTGACTGCAAAGCAAAAGGAATAATATATAACAGTATGAATATGACAAACTTCTTTATTTGCATTATCAGGGTAATTGAGGTAATTTTGTCAGGATTAACAAAGGTATATAAAAAATCTTAAATATAACCTGCATAATTATGAATAAGAGCATTTTTAAATTACTGATAATCATTCCAATATCCCTTTATTCCTGCAAAGGGAAAAAGAGTGTGGAACAGGATCAGGAGCAGATAAAAACCACAGATACACTCACAATGGAGACACAACAACTATTTAACCCGGCAGATCTGCCGGAAGAACCAGTATTTGATATTATCACAACAATGGGAACAATCAGAATCAAATTGTACAAGGAGACTCCTAAACACAGGGATAACTTTGTAAAGCTGGCATCTGAAGGTTACTACAACAATATTCTCTTCCACAGGGTAATAAACGGGTTCATGATCCAGACCGGAGATCCTCTTACAAAGGATACCCTTAATTCTGACAAATTCGGAACCGGTGGTCCGGGTTACAATGTTCCCGCAGAGATTCTTCCTCAGTTTAACCACAAAAAAGGAGCACTTGCAGCTGCAAGAAGAGGAGACCAGGCAAATCCACAACGGGAGTCAAGCGGATCTCAGTTCTATCTGGTTCAGGACCCTCAGGCCTGCAAACAGCTGGACGGAGCCTATACTGTCTTTGGAGAGACCATTACAGGTGAGAATGTTATAGATCTGATTGCCTCTGTTCCGGTAAATCACAGGGACAGACCTCTCAATGATGTAAAAATTATTAGCATTACCCCTGTCAGAGAGTCCAGGTAATTAACCGGACACCCCCATCATCTCCTTCATCTTTTTTGCCATATTTGAGGCAAAGACAAATTCATTGAGCTCTTTATGGGTTGCAGTGAGTATATTATTCCTGTCTCCAACCCATACAAGTTCCCCTTTGTAGATAAATCCCACGTGGTCACCTATCTCCATTACAGAGTTCATATCGTGTGAGTTAATTACTGTGGTAATGTTGTATTCGGCTGTAATCTCAGAAATCAGCTGGTCAATGACTATGGATGTATGTGGATCCAGACCGGAGTTGGGTTCGTCGCAAAAGAGGTACTTAGGATTTAAAGCAATGGCTCTTGCGATCCCAACCCTTTTTTGCATGCCCCCACTCAATTCGCTGGGATAAAGCTTGTTGACGTTTTCCAGATTTACCCTGTTAAGGCAAAAATTGACCCGGTCTCTCTTCTCTTCACGACTCCACTCAGTAAAGAAATCCATCGGGAAGCGGACATTCTCCTCTACGGTAGCAAAGTCAAAAAGTGCTCCTCCCTGGAAAAGCATCCCGATCTCCTTTCTGATATTTTTTCTCCCCTGGAAGTCAAGAGAGCTGAAGAGTGTATCTCCGTACCAGATCTCTCCGCTGTCAGGTTCAAGAAGACCAACCAGGGATTTAAGGAGTACTGTTTTCCCCGAACCGCTGGCACCTATTATCATCGAGCATTTGCCCGGCATATAATTGATAGATATGTTCTTAAGAACCTGTTTATCTCCGAAATATTTATTGATTTCCTTTACGGTGATCATTTTATTAACTCTTTGGGCAGCCCTCTCTTAATTGAGCATAAGCTGCGTAATTACAAGATTCACTACAAGTATGGAGATGCTGCTTACAACAATTGCCTTTGTGCTGGATCTGCCGACCCCAAGCGATCCTCCTGTGGCATAGTAACCGTAGAAAGAAGATACACTTGTGATTACAAAGCTGAAAGCTGACATTTTTATCATACTGTAAAATATATAATAGGATCTGAAGGCGTACTGAAGCCCCTCTGTATACTGACCCATATTTATCACCCCTGTGAATATTATTATGCCGGCACCTCCGAGCAATCCTACCATAAAACTCATAAGCATCAAAAGGGGATTGAAAACCACCGATGATACAATTTTGGGAAGTATAAGGTAATTGGCTGAATTTATGCCCATCATCTCCATGGCATCAATCTGTTCGCTTATCCTCATACTGCCAAGTTCAGAGGAGATATTGGAACCCACCTTTCCGGCAAGAATGAGTGCTATCATTGTGGAGCAGAACTCCAGCACCAGACTCTCCCTGGCCATGTAACCCACATACATTTTTGGAATAAAAGGATTCTCAATATTGTAGGCCGTCTGAATCACTATTACCGCCCCGATGAATACAGATATTACCGCAACTATCGGAATAGAGCTTAGTATAAGTTTCTCTGTATCTACAATAAATTGTTTCCAGAAAATTCTCCACCTGTCAGGTTTTACAAGAACAATCCTCATCAGCAGATAATAACGTCCAAAAAGTTCAAGTGCGTTTTTCATTTCATTTTGAGTGCTACGTTACAAAAGTACTCTTTTTTAGCTATATTCGCACCTGAATTTTTAGATGCCTGCCGGTGATATTAAAAAACCTTTACCATATCTCTCTGAGGATATTTCATTTATTACTTCTCTTAGTAAAACCTTTTAACCAAAAGGCGGCACTCTTCTGCAAAGGGAGAGAGGGATTGTTAAGGAAAATATCAGAATCGGTTAATCCGGGGAATCCTGTTGCCTGGTTTCATTGTGCATCGGTAGGTGAGTTTGAGCAGGCAAGGCCTCTGATAGAGAGGTACCGGGAGCTGAATCCAGGTCACAGGATCCTCCTCACATTTTTCTCTCCCTCCGGATATGAACTCAGAAAAAACTGGCCGCTGGCCGACTGGGTCTTTTATCTCCCTCTGGATATCAAAAGAAATGCCGTGAAATTTCTTGATGCTGTAAATCCCAGAGTGGCAATTTTTATAAAATACGAATACTGGTTTAACTACCTGTTTGAACTTAAAAAGAGAAGGATTCCCTCATATGTCGCCTCTGCAATATTCCGGCCGGATCAGCGGTTTTTTAAGTGGTACGGATCGATATTCAGAAGGATGCTGAGGACTTTTTCCCATATTTTTGTACAGAATTCCGAATCTGCAGAACTTTTAAGGGGGATTGGGATTAAATGTGTTACTGTCGCCGGGGATACCCGTTTTGACAGGGTGGCTGCCTTAGCCTCAGAAAGTCTGGATATTGAATTAATAAAGCATTTCTGTTCCAAGAGCCGTTGCTGGGTTGCAGGCAGCACATGGGGACCGGATGAGGAGCTTATATCAGCCGTCATACAAAGCCTTCCCCAAAACAAACTGATTATAGCTCCTCACGAGGTGGGAGAGAACCACATTGAGAAGATTATTTCAAAGTTCCAGGAGAACAGGATATTAAGATACAGTTTCATAAAAGATAAGGATCTGTCATCCGGTATAGTTCAGCAAATTGAAGAATCCGATATTTTGCTGATCGATACGGTAGGGATACTCTCCTCGTTATATAAGTATGGTTCCTTTGCATATATCGGGGGAGGTTTCGGTGCCGGAATACACAATATCCTTGAGGCCGCCGTATATGGAATTCCTGTAATATTCGGGCCGGGTTATCAGAAATTTATGGAGGCAACAGATCTCATAAAGCTCGGCGGTGCGGTTTCTGTGAATGATTCAGACAGCCTTAAACAGGCCCTGAAAACATTTCTCTCAGATCCCGAAAAATGCCAAAGCGCCGGAAAGGTATGCAGGGAGTATGTTGAGAACGGAAAAGGGGCCTCGGAAAAGGTCTGCAAAACAATCCAGCGCTGGCTTCAATAGTTTTATACCACATCTGTTCTTTTAAAGCCGGATATCATATTACCCCGGAAATTAAGCTCTGTCCCGGGGTTTTATATGCAGTACTTTTAAAATGAAAACCTTATACCTCCGCTGAAATTCCGGCCGAACCCCCAATAACCTGTCAAAGAGTTAATTGTGTGGTCATTGCCATCTTTTGCCCTTTCGATATACAGTTCGTCCAACAAATTGTTGACATTCAGAAAAAGAGTGCTTTCTCCTGTTCTCCATTTTTTTGACCATCTTATTCCTGCATTAAGAAGGTCATATTCCGGCAGCCTGCAGGAGGTAATTCTGTCATCAGGGTTGTTTCTCAGGGTAGGATCAAAATCAGAGTAGAAATGATCATAATAACTCCAGCTCATATCCAGTTCCAACCCCTTTGCAATTTTGAACAGAGCAGATGCATATATCTGCGTCTGTGGAGAATCACCCACAGGTAATCCGTCACTGTAAACCTTAACCTGATCTACCATTACCCCTGAGTACTCATCGTATATGTTTGCCTCAACATCATTTTTCCAGCGCCAGCGGCCAAGAGATGAACCTCCGTCCAATGAGAGCCAGTGGTAAGGATTCCAGGTGAATGTAAACTCAATTCCCTTGTGAAGAGCGTCCATCCCCTGTACCATATAGCGGTAAGTAATATTGTCCGGTTGTTTATAGGGATCTGACATTATTGTCTTGTTAATCCAGTAAGCAATGTATCCGGTAAGCTCCAGGGAAACCCTGTCTCCCACAAATCTGTATCCTATCTCTGCCAGCAGGTTTTTTTCATTTCTGACATTGGAGGCTATCTGATTGGTACCGGTGGAAAAGAAAAGGTCAGAATAGGGCAGCCTGCTGTAAACACCTGCATTTATATAGTAAGAAGAACTTCTTGCAGGTTTAAAGAGCGCACCGCCTTTGATCCCGAAACCTGTTGCCGATGCACTGCCGCTGTAGACTCCGGTGGCAGATGATGACGGAGCATCAACATAGTTATATTTGTCCCATCTCCTGTAGCTGTTATGCATCAGGGATGCGCCACCTCTTAGATTCCACCTGCCGGTATTATGCAGAACAGAGAGGTATATAGTCTGATGGTTTATTATTTTGCCGTTGTGAGTACGGATATAATCTCCGACCTTTTTGACAGGATTCCTTCCAGCTAAACCGGCCAGGGATTTGTTTGCATAATCTTCATACCAATAATCACCACCGAGCAGATCGGTAATCTGTTCCTTCTCCCATGTGGAGTAGTATTGAATATGTGCACCGGCCTGCAGGGATGTATTGGCATTAAGGTGATAATCCGTGTGGTGTCTGAATCCGGCCTGTGTGTGCCCGGCCAGATAATTGCTCAGTATATTCACAGAACCCTCCCCAAGGCTGTTGGTCTCAGTGACAGCATCCCAGTCAATTCTGCCATCTTTGCGGAAATCAATTATTCTTTTCCCCTTGCTCTCTGACCATCTGCCGCCCCCGTCACCCACAGAGAGGTAGAGAGTGTTTGTAATCTCAGTTCCCTTTGAGCTTTTGTAGAAGTGGTTGAGTGTAATATAAGGCTTGTGGTAAAAATTTTTACTCAGGTTAAATGGTTCTCCATCCCTGTATCCCCAGTTTTTATTGTATCCTGTCCCGTATTGGTTTATTTCCTTAAAGCTTAGCCTGACTGATCTCTGTTCATGGGTTTCCGGAGATCCGAGAAGAGTAAGAAGCAAAGTATTCCTGGTGTTTATCCGCTTGCTGACATTAAAAAGATAAGCCCCGGAATTCACACCTGTCCTCTCTGCATAACTCTGTCCACGGGTATATGAGCCGGCAACGGAGATATTCCATCCACCCTTTAATTCTCCGGGTGAGAAGTTCAGAGTGACTCTTGTCTGCCCTCTCTCTGTGATAAAAAAACCTGCTGAGGCAGAAAGTTCCGGATCAGGCACTCTGGTAATAATGTTAATAGTTCCACCCACAGAGTTATCTGAGAGTATGGATGCACCTATACCTTTCTGGAGCTGTATGGAGTGGGTGGCATCCGTTAAACCCAGCCAATTGTTCCAGAACATGTTTCCGGTTACAAGTCCTGAAATGGGAATGCCGTTTAGCAAAACAGAAATATTTTCCTGCTTGAATCCTCTGATGTTAATCCTTGCATCCCCGTAACTTCCCGATTCGCTGGTAGCGAATATTCCCGGATTATTTCCGATGAGTTCCGGATAAGTAATACCGGTGGCTCTTTTTAAGATCTCGTTCTGAGTGGTGAGAGTCAGTCTCAGAGGTGAGTTCTTTTCGGTTACAAATCCTGCGGAGAGAGTCAGTTCCTTGATCAGATAGGTCTTTGAGACAATGGTGTCTTTTGAGTCTGATCTTTGAGTTGTGTCGGTTACCGTTGCGGCCTTTGCCGGTTTTAGAGTGATGGTTTCCGCATCTGTAGCTGCTGCGATTGAAGCGGTTACACTGTTGTTTGCCGCAACGGCAGTTGAGTCATTGATAGTTGAGTCATTGATAGCTGAGGCAGAGAAAGCTGCCTGATTTGTTAGCAGGAGAAAGATTATAACCAGTATCCTGCGGGATAGCGTATAAATTGTTGTTTCCATAATTTCTTCTTCCTTCCAGACTTTAACTGTCGGTACCGTAATTAAAACGGTTCTGCCGTATGGCTCGCGGACTTTACCGCCGATCGGGAATTACACCCTGCCCTGAAGATTTAGGCTGCAAATGTAATCGTTTTTTACAAAAAAACGAATCAATTCAGATTTTTTTTAATACTTATGAATTTTGATACTTCCATATTAACACGGAAACCCTTCTAAATTGCCTTGCAGTCCCTCTCTTTTATAAAATATTATTCCATACTTATGAGAAGGTGCTGTAAATTTTGTGTCCAGTCCTAAAATCGGTCACCGTATTTTTGGACGACTCGGACATGCAAAAGTTTCCCACATAAATGGTTTGTTTGGTTGTTTGTTTGTTTGTTTGTTTGGTTGGTTGTTTGGTTTGGTTGTTTGGTTGGTTCGGTGGTTCATCCGGGGAATGCCACATAACAGCAAATCTTGTAAATTGCAGATAATGTGTATTATATGCAATTTTTCAAAAACTATAGTTTTTCAAAAATTCTTTATATCGCTTAATAACAATAAATTACAAAATTTGCTGACATGTCTGAGGTCGTTGGTGAGCTATCATTAATTGAAGTTTTGTCCAGTGGTCATTTATTCCGTGAGCTTTAGTTTACTTGAGGGGGCTCTTGTATAAAAAAGAGAGGCTGTCTTATACAGACAGCCTCTTCATTATAAGGATTTTAGCCGGTAGTTTGCCGGTTAAAAACTAGGATAATTTTTAGTCGTTGAGCGAGTAGCGGAAAAATCCGGTTACTTTGACATCCTTATCGATACTGTTAAGATATGCTCCTACAGAAATTTTGCCATCTTTTACAAATGTTTGTTCCATAAGAGTGCTCTCCTTGAAGAATTTGTTGAGTTTGCCCTGAGCTATCTGTTCAACCATATGCTCCGGTTTGCCCTCTTCCTTAATCTGAATGCGGTATATTTCCAGTTCCTTGTCAATTACTGACTGCGGGCAGTCATCCTTGCTTATTGAAACAGGGCTCATTGCTGTGATCTGCATTGCGATCTCCTTGCCGGCCTCGTGGCTGATCTCTTTTGTGAAACCAACGATTGTGGCAAGTTTACCGTTCATGTGAATGTATGAGTCGATATGGGGTGCCTCCAGTTTGCTGTAGGTGGCAAGGGAGTGCTTTTCACCGCTCTTACCTGTCTGCTGGGTAATGGCTTCCTCGATTGTTTGTCCGGCTATCTTCACTCCTTTTAAAGAGTTGAGATCTGCAGGAAAACTTTCAAGAGCAGCATCAGCAATACTGTTTGCAAGCTTCTGAAACTCTTCGTTTTTTGCGACGAAATCAGTTTCGCAGCCCAGACAAACCAGGATTGCTTTGTTTTTATCTTTATTCACTTTTGCAACTACTGAGCCTTCAGTAGTCTCTCTGTCGGCTCTTTTCGCTGCAACAAGCTTACCTTTTTCTCTGATGATGTCTTTTGCCTTTTCGTAATCACCGTTGGCTTCAACCAATGCGTTCTTGCAGTCCATCATTCCTGCCCCGGTCATTTGACGTAATTTGGCAACATCTGTTGCTTTAATATCCATATTATTGATTTTTAAATTAAACAGGTTAATTGAACCTATGCTTTCTCTGCGGTCTCTTCCGGTGTTTGATTTTTTTCAACCGGAGCTTCAGTGATTGCATCTTCTTTAGCTACAGCAACAGTGGGAACGGCTTCTTCAGTTGCAACAGCTGGGGATACAGGTTCCTCATTTACAGCAACAGTGGGAACGGTTTCTTCAGTTGCAACAGCTGGGGATACAGGTTCCTCATTTACAGCAACAGTGGGAACGGCTTCTTCAGTTGCAACAGCAGGAGAAGCAGGTTCCTGAGCTGCTTCAGGGGTAGAAGTAGGTTCTGCAGCAGCAGAAACTGCTGCTTTCTTTGGAGTAGCTACGGGTGCTTTTTCCTGGGCAGGCTCGGATTTTTGTGTTTCCTGAGCGGGCTCGGATTTTTGTGTTTCCTGAGCATGACCGGATTGTGCTGTTCCCGGTTTGCGGGTACGGATTCTTTTGCCCGAAAGATCTTTTCCTGACTCGTGGGTGCTCTCCTTGTCCTCTGCGCCTTCCTTCTCTTTCTCGAACTTTCTTTCCGAAAGCCCTTCTGCTACGGCCTGGCTCAAAACGCCCATTATATAAGATATCGATTTAGCCGCATCGTCATTTGCCGGGATCACATAATCAACTGGACCCGGATCGCAACAAGTATCAACCATTGCAATCACCGGAATATTAAGACGATTGGCCTCTCTCACTGCGTTCATCTCTTTCTGGATATCTATGATAAACAGGGCGGAGGGAAGACGGTTAAGATCAGCGATAGAACCTAGGTTCTTTTCTAGTTTTGCCCTCTGGCGGGTAACCTGAAGCCTCTCGCGTTTTGCAAGGGTTTCGAATGTCCCGTCGGTAAGCATTTTGTCAATAGTGTTCATCTTTTTCACTGCCTTGCGGATAGTCGGAAAGTTTGTAAGCATTCCTCCCGGCCAGCGTTCGGTTACGTATGGCATATTCACCGCTTTTGCATTTTCGGCAACAATATCTTTTGCCTGTTTTTTTGTTGCTACAAACAGAATCTTTCTGCCGGCGCGTGCCAGCTGCTTCATAACGTTTGCAGCCTCCTCTATTTTGATAACGGTCTTGTGCAGGTCTATGATATGAATCCCGTTCTTTTCCATAAAGATATAGGGAGCCATTTTTGGGTTCCACTTCCTTTTGAGGTGTCCGAAGTGTACTCCTGCATCAAGTAATTCCTGGAAATTTGTTCTTGGCATTGTTAAATACTTTTTTTGTTTTTATTGTTTCTCTTTACATCAACCGGCAGTAACGATTTATTCGGTCTTTCCGGTTTTCCGCAGCAGGACAAATACTGGTAGCTTATAAAAAAGATCCTGTAATTTTCAATCCGTGCTGTGCAGGGTAATCAGCATCAAAACGACATACTATCGTTTGCTGAACTGGAAGCGTTTACGTGCACCGGGCTGGCCTGGTTTCTTTCTCTCCACCTCGCGGGGGTCGCGGGTAAGAAGGCCGTTCGATTTAAGTACAGGACGGTAATTCTCTGCGTCAATTTTACAGAGAGCTCTGGCAATACCAAGGCGCAATGCCTCTGCCTGTCCCTTGATCCCGCCGCCATCCAGATTGACATTAATGTCAAACATAGCCTGAGTGTTGGTGAGTTCAAGAGGCTGCTTCACTATGTACTGAAGGGTCTCCTCTTTGAAATAGCTTTCAAGGGGCCTGTCGTTGATAGTGATGTTACCTTTACCTGAGTTTACATAAACGCGAGCAACTGCTGATTTTCTTCTTCCAAGGGCGTTAATTAATTCCATGCTCTGTTTAAATTTCGGTTAATTTGATTTGTTTTGGTTGCTGTGCCTGGTGAGGATGTTCCGGACCTTCATATACAAAAAGGTTGCGGAACAGTTCTGCGCCAAGTTTGTTCTTAGGCAGCATGCCCTTGATTGCATGCTCTACTACGGCCAGCGGTTTGCGATTAAGCAACTCCTTGGGAGTTTCGAACCTCTGCCCGCCGGGGTAGCCGGTGTGTCGTACATACACCTTGTCTGTGAGCTTTTTGCCCGTGAGACGCACCTTAGTGGCATTTATGACGATGACGTTATCGCCACAATCCACATGTGGGGTGTAGTTGGCTTTGTTTTTACCGCGTAGGATCAATGCAACTCTGGATGCTAGCCTTCCAAGAATCTGGTCGGTAGCGTCAATAACTACCCACTCCTTGGTGACATTTGCTGCATTTGCCGACACAGTCTTGTAGCTCAATGTGTCCACTTTGTTGATTTTTAAGTTAATATATTAATAATGTTGCGATTTCCCTAAAAAATAGGGGGCAGCAAAGTTAGGATTAATTTTTAAAGTGACAAAATCCTGCTGATTTCGTACAACTTTTTATTTATCTCGTTTCGCAAACTGCAGGCCTCATCGAAAGAAGTATAAACAATCTGATTGTTTAGCTGTCCTATCATAACTCCGAAGCGTCCTTCAATCAGAGCATTAACTGCTCCGTGTCCCAACAGGCTTGCCAGCACTCTGTCGTTGCAACTTGGTGAGCCGCCTCTCTGAATATGGCCAAGGGTAGTAACCCTGATTTCATAATCCGGAAGTCTCTCCTTTACTTTTTTTGAAACCTTGAATGCCCCACCGGTATCCTCTCCCTCAGAAACAATAATTATTCCGGAGGTTTTGTTCTTACGTCTGTCTCCCTCCATATAGCTGCAGAGTTTCTCAATATCGGTATGGATCTCGGGGATCAGAGTCGCTTCTGCACCGGTGGCAATTGCGGTGTTGAGGGCAATGAACCCGGCATCTCTGCCCATTACCTCCACAAAAAAGATAATATTATGGGAATCGGCAGTGTCTCTTAATTTGTCAATTGCAGATACTGCAGTGTTGATAGCGGTGTCAAAACCAATTGTGGTGTCGGTGCCGTAAATGTCATTGTCTATAGTACCGGGGATACCTACAACAGGATATCCGAACTTTTTCCAGAGCAGGTTTGCACCCCTGAATGACCCATCCCCTCCTATAACAACCAAGGCATCAATGCAGGCCTCTTTGAGATTTTCCATTGCCTTTGCCCTCACCTCTTCTTCTTTGAACTCCGGACATCTTGAGGACTTGAGTATTGTCCCGCCCTGGGAAATAATTTTGGAAACGGAGTGGGACTGCATTCCAATAAACTGTTTGCATATCAGTCCGGAAAAACCCCTCATAATACCTACAACCTCAATCTGGTTGTAAATGGCAGTCCTTACCACGGCTCTGATAGCGGCATTCATTCCGGGAGCATCTCCGCCCGATGTAAGTACACCTATTCTTCTAATGTTGCTGCTTAACTCCATAAACCTAATCGACCTGCAAAATTACTCTTTTTTATTAGTATTCAAATTTATACTTTTGCGCTATGAAAATTGCAGATACAGATCTCGGTGAGAGACCTCTTTTTCTTGCCCCGATGGAGGATGTGACAGACACATCCTTTAGATTTATCTGCAAAGAGTTTGGCGCCGATATGCTCTACACCGAATTTGTATCTTCTGACGGATTGATAAGAGATGCAAGAAAAGCTCTCCGGAAGCTGGAAATATCAGACTTTGAAAGGCCTATAGGGATACAGATTTACGGGCACATACCAGAATCAATGGTTATGGCTGCAAAGATGGCAGAGGCTGTCAATCCTACCCTGATAGACATTAATTTCGGTTGCCCGGTAAGCAAGATAGCTGCAAGAGGAGCCGGTTCGGGGATGATGCGCTACCCCGATAAGATGGTGGAAATCACCAAAATGGTTGTTGATGCCGTAAAAATACCTGTGACAGTGAAGACCAGACTTGGTTGGGATGAGAACAGCAAAAACATTCTTTCCCTTTCAGAGAGGTTGCAGGATGTTGGTACTGCTGCAATCACCATTCACGGCAGAACAAGGTCCCAGCTATACAAAGGAGATGCAGACTGGACTCTTATCGGGGAGGTTAAGAATAATCCGAGGATGAAGATACCGGTCATAGGTAACGGAGATATTTCAACGCCCCGGGAGGCAAAGGAGGCTTTTGAAAAATTCGGTGTGGACGGAATAATGATTGGAAGGGCAACCTACGGAAGACCATGGATATTCAAAGAGATAAAACATTTTTTAAGATACGGGGAGCCAATGCCGGAGATGACAATCTCAGAAAAAGTTGCACTAGCAAAGCGACATCTGCTTAAATCTATAGAAGTTAAAGGGGAGAGGAGAGGTGTGCTTGAGATGAGACGGCATCTGTCGGCTTACTTCAAAGCATTACCCGATTTTAAGGAGTACAGGATTAAGCTGGTGACCGAAAACGACCCGGAGGTGCTTCTCAAAACACTTGACACAATAGAGACGGTTTACAAAACTATTAACTGAAAAAATACTAATTAAATATATGATAGAAGCAATCTTAAACAAGATCATACTCTTTCCCTTGTATATAATTCTCAAAACGCGGCATTTTCTTTTTGACAAAGGGATTTTTAAATCGAAAAAATACAATATTCCGGTAATATGCATAGGAAATCTCTCTATGGGCGGGACCGGCAAAACTCCCCACACTGAGTATCTGGTCAGGGAACTGATGCCCAAATACAGGATAGCTGTTTTGTCCAGAGGGTACGGAAGAAGGTCCCGCGGTTTCAGAATTGTCACCGAAAACGACACTGCAAAAGAGTCGGGTGATGAGCCTTTGCAAATGAAGAAAAAATTCAGGGATCTGACTGTTGCCGTTTGCTCCTCAAGAAGGGAGGGAATTGATAAATTGTTAGCTCTTCCTGAAAGGGAGCGGCCCGGCGTAATTTTGCTCGATGATGCCTTTCAGCACAGATGGATTTCTCCCTCTGTCAACATACTTTTGACAGATTATTCTTCCATTGACAAGAGAGATATTCTCTTCCCGCTGGGCCATCTGAGAGACCTTCCATCACAGATGAAGAGAGCAGATATTGTCATTGTAACCAAGTGTCCTTCAGAGCTTAACCCAGAAGAGAAGTTCCGGCGGGAACGCAAACTCAGTCTTAGGCCTTCACAACAACTCCTCTTCTCGACCCTCAGGTACAAAGAGCCTGTGAACATCTTCCCTGAGGCAGACAGAAGATATGTTTATTCAAGGTATGCAATACTGCTTACTGCTGTTGCAAATCCCACTCTGTTACACTATCAGGTGCTAAATGAGTATAAAATCGTAAGTAAAATAAATCTGAGAGATCACCACAACTTTGGAACATTGGATATTTACAGAATAAATAACCTGGTAAAAAAATGGCCTAAAGCAGTGATATTCACCACAGAAAAGGACGCGCAAAGGCTTGTGCACAATAAAAGAATATCTAAGGAGGTAAAAGAGAGGATTTTCTATATTCCTATAGAGGTAGTTATGATTTCTGAAGACAGGCCACTTTTTGATATGATCTCATAGCTCTTTTTTATTATCTTTGTTACAGCTACAAATCATTAAACTCAACAATTATGTTTAACAAAGAGGTTTATATTAACCGCAGAAAACATCTTAAATCATCAGTAAAATCAGGTATATTGCTCTTTTTGGGGAACTCAGAAGTAGGATTCAATTATCCTTCAAACGGATATAAATTCCGCCAGGACTCCAGTTTTCTCTACTTTTTTGGGTTGGACGAACCCGATCTGGGTGCAGTGATTG
>JALNXR010000252.1 GCA_023230265.1 Bacteroidales bacterium
TTGCATAGATTTATTATTTGTATGCAAAGGTAAGTAGCATAAATCTTGTAAAATAGGCGGGGTTCAACGAACGGTTACACCATACTTTTTGAAAAATTATCTATACGGCTCAACAACAATAGGTTGTAAAATTTGTTTGCATGTAGCACTTTTGACTGTTACCTTTAACTCTTAATGTGGGATACTTTAGACGGGAGATGCTACTCAACGCATTGGTACACAGAACGTATATAGGAGCCAATATTCAGCATCAGATAATTTTTCTTTTTGAAAATATGGTGCGATTAACATCAGTTTATAAATAATTTGTTATCCGCTCGATACCGAATTACACAAATAAAAACGCCGTAAGTATAGATAATTGTACCATAATTTGTATTTTTGGGACAAATTAAAAGAATATGGGACAAAACACACCACATTATCAGCTGGAAAAACTTCCACCTCAAAAAGAAAAAGTGGAAACCATTGAAATTCTCAGACAGACGAATAAGTCCGCTGCTGCATTAGCCGAATTAAAAGGAATCGCAAAGACAATTCCTAATCAGGCAATGCTGATTAATGCGATAGTTTTACAGGAAGCAAAAGATAGCTCCGAAATTGAAAATATTGTTACGACCCAGGATGAGCTTTATAAAGCATTGATTGTTAATAAAACTCATATTTCTCCAGGAACCAAGGAGGTTATAAATTATCGTAAAGCGATATTTTATGGCTATAAAATTGCTAAAAGTCAAGGATTTTTGAGAGTGAACGACATTGTTGGCATTCAACAAGAGTTGGTTGGCAATACAGCAGGAATCAGAAGTATACCCGGAACAGTGTTAAAAAATGATACAACCGGAGAAATAGTATATACACCTCCGCAGGACAAGGTTGAAATACTTGATTTGTTGACAAACTTCATTAATCACTTTAACCAACGGGATGATTTGTCTCCATTGATTAACCTGGCAATATTACATTATCAGTTTGAGAGCATTCATCCTTTTTATGACGGGAACGGAAGAACCGGCCGTATTCTGAATATCTTGTACCTGATGCTTAATGAGTTAATTGATGTCCCCATTTTATATTTAAGTTCATATATAATTGCCAATAAACCTGAGTACTATCGTTTGTTAAATCAGATTAATTGTACCGGCAAATGGGAGGAGTGGATAATGTTTATGCTTAAAGCAATCGAAAGTACATCTAAAGATACAATTGTAAAGATTACAAATATTAAATCCCAGCTTGATTCTACAATACTGAAAGTACAGGAAAAAGCTCCAAAAGTGTATAGAAAAGAACTCGTTGAATTACTTTTTGAGCAACCGTATTCAAAAATTGAATTCGTTGTTAATAAATTGAGAGTAGAAAGAAAGGCTGCTTCTCGTTATTTAAAAGAACTTGAGGATATTGGAATTCTTGAATCACAAAAAGTTGGGAGAGAGACTTTGTATATTAACAAAGAATTGATTGAAATACTGAAACAGTAATCTCAACCCCCAACATATAATTACTTTTTATACCTTTGCCCCCGGTAAAACAATTGGATGTTTATTTTTAATTCGGATATTGTTCTCTAAACAATCTGCACTCTCTGTATAGATTGTATCTTTTATTGTTCCCGGAGACTCCTGGCCGGGATCAGTTTTGTATTAAATTAATTTAAGTTTTAATTAGCTTACAGTGATTAAAGTATTATGATGCTTTACATGTATGCAACAAAATAAAAGAAAATGAACAACGAACAACATACAATTCACGAATTTGACATCAATATTATCCATGAATTTTTTTCAAACACAGAACGCCAGGGACCCGGAAGTCCTCAAGAAACACTTAAAGCACTAAAGTTTATAGACGGTCTTACCAAAAAATCCAAAATTGCCGATATCGGCTGTGGAACAGGAGGCCAGACAATGGTAATAGGAGAGAACACTCCTTGTGAAATCACCGGTGTTGATGCCTGGTCCGGTTTCATAAATCAGTTCAACCATAATGCCCGGATCAAAAACCTGCAGGATAGAGTAAAAGGCATTGTCGGCGATATGCAAAATCTTCCTTTTAAAGAAGAAGAGCTAGACTTAATCTGGTCAGAAGGAGCGATTTACAACATCGGATTTGAGCGCGGACTCTGGGAATGGAGGAAATTTCTGAAACAGGGTGGGTATATTGCAGTTACAGAAAATACCTGGTTTACCGAAGAGCGTCCGGCTGAAATCCAGGAGTTCTGGGATAAAATCTATCCCGAAATTGATACTATCCCGAATAAGGTTGCTCAAATGCAAAAAGCCGGCTATCTCCCGGTTGCCACATATATCCTGCCCGATTCAATCTGGCTGGACTATTATTCCTGGTCGGCGAAGAGAAGGGAAATCTTTCAAAAAAAATATAAAGGCAACAGTACCGCAGAAGATTTTATAGGTACTATGCAGTATGAAGCCGAGCTATATTACAAATATAGAGCATATTATGGCTATATGTTTTATATAGGCAGAAAGCTTTAAGTCTGATGAAAATCAAAAAATCAAGAAGGCTAATGATAAATTATTGAATATGTAACAAGTTAAAAAAAACCGACTATGGACAGAATTAGAAAAAAAGATCCACAAAGAATTGAAATAAAAGGACATGAATTAATTTGTCCAATTTGTAATTATACCTCATTCTGGACAAAAAAAGTTCAGCTTAACACCAGACTGGCAACCTTCTTTGACCTTGATTGGGCAAATAAGAGCGCTACATGTTATATTTGCTCAAAGTGTACGCATATCTCATGGTTTTTAGGTGATTAATAGGGCGCCAGTTATATACAGACTTGATTCAGAGAACGCAACACAATGAAAAAAACATCTGCACAAAAGAAATACAGGACAGCAATCGTTTTTGGGAAAGAAATGATCGCTCCGTGCGGGATGAATTGCGGATGCTGCCTGGGATACATGAGATTTAAGGACCAATGTCCCGGATGCAGAATGTCTGACAATTCAAAACCGGAATCCTGTAAAGGATGCATTATTATAAACTGTGATCTTCTTAAGACTACAGAATCGAAATTTTGCTATGACTGCCCGAAGTACCCGTGTAAAAGATTAAAAAATCTCAACAAAAGATACAGCACCAGATACGGTACCAGCTTCTTTGACAATCTGACCATGATAAAAGAAGAAGGAATTGATCAGTTCCTTAAATTCGAAACCACAAGGAGAACATGCCCGCAGTGTGGTTCAACATTGTGTGTCCACAGACCGTTTTGCTTAGAATGTGGATTTGAGAAAGCTCAAGAAATCAACACCTCCTCTTAATTATGAGAAAAAACATTTACAGCTTCATGACAAATCTTGGACTATTAATTTCCGGAATTGCAACAATATTTTCCGGGATATTGATCCAAATCAGGTTTCATATGGGAAATCATGGCAATATTGCATTAAATGAGAATGTGTTTGGCTTAAATTATCAAAACTGGTCCCTGACTCATAAAATCTCGATTGTAGCACTGACTTTGTTGATGATTTATCATATTTACCGACATTGGAAATGGTACAAAGTTGTGATTACAAAAAAACTGATTGCAAAGAACCAGCAAGTCTTGATTCTATCATTACTGTTTGTTTTTGTTGCAATTTCAGGAT
>JALNXR010000253.1 GCA_023230265.1 Bacteroidales bacterium
TCAAACCTTCCCAGATCGAAGTCAAATTCAACACCTCTGTTGTGTGCTCTGAGATTATTCATCGGTGAGGCGTAACTTATAAAAACATTGTCACGGCTCTTCTCCTCCATGATAGGTATCTGCCCTGGTTGTGATGAGGCAGCTGCCTTATATTGAATATATTCTATAAGTTTGAAATTCTCAATATCATACCCAAGGTTGTAACCGTTTACAAGCTTTTCGTTATAGGCTGTAGCTGAGAATCTCATTTTATTGATTTTAAGATCAAGCCCTATTTCGCTTTTGCGGTTGGAGGCTATCTTGAGGTCAGGATTGGAAGTGTCGAAAATCCTTGTGGTGTTAAGCATAAGCTGTTCGGCAACAGGCACACCCGATTTGTTAAGTGTGTTGTAGTGCACAAAATCAAAGTAGGCATTTTCCGGATAGAGATAAAGGGTGGTTGGTGCCTTTGATGTTATTCCGTACCCTCCCCTGATCCAGAACATCTTGGGAATAATCTCAAAGGAGGCATTTATTCTTGGTGTCAGAATCGCCTTACTCTCTATCAGATCAAACCTTGCTCCTGCCTGAATTGTCAGGTCCCTTTTGTCTGCAACAGTCCAAACCATATTCTCCTCTGCATAAATTCCCAGCTGCTCAATAAAGGGAATATCGGAATATTTCCTTGGCCTTGGTGAAGAGTTTTCACTCGAAAGCACCCTGTAAGGGGGATTTTTAGGATCATATACTTTGCCTTTACCAAGGTTACCATCTGTCCTGAATTCAATCCCCACTAATATCCTGTTGAACACATCTCCTGTCTTCTTTGCAAAGTTTGCATTTACCTTTGCAAAAATATTTACCTCCTTACCATAAATATCATATCTGCTTAAATATTCGTTAGGAAGATAAGTGGCATAATATGAACCCTCTTCATAAGGGATATTTGTCAGTTCTTTACCGTTAATATCGTACACCCTCTGACCGGGGATATTGCTCAGTACAGCTCCGTCTGTTCTGGACATTGAATATGCAGAAAAGGCATTCCCGAGCAGCTCCTGTCTGAATGAGTGTTTATCCCTGTAAGTCCCTGACAAAGTATAAATCACATTGTTCAACCATCCTTTATTGATTGTCCAGGTACCATTTGTGTTAATCCGCAGACCAAAATCACTTGCTCCGGACTCCAGTTGACTTCTTAAATCGTTGGGATTGAGTTCCCGGGTATCCTTACCCAAGGAGAAATCCACAGATGTGTTTGAAGAGAGGTCTCCAAAAACATTTGAATATAAAGCCTTTGCCGCAACTCTCTGATAATAGATGTAGCTTTCTGTTCTCTCGGTGGTACTGTAGGCATAATCGCCGCTAAGGTTCAGATTACCCTTGTTCTCCCCAAGACTCATCCCTTTACTCACAGATGTCTGGTAAATATAGGGGTCTGTTTTAAATCTTAAGGTAAATGGTTCCTTACCAGCCTTTGATCTTACAACCACAGCTCCTGAGGTAAGATCTCCGTACTCTACCGAGGGAATACCCCTTATCACCTCTACTGACTCAATATTATCAGTGGATATAGATCTGAGATCAAAGCCCTGATCAGGAGAGGATCCTCCGCCAACGACTCCTGCTGCACCTGTGATCACAGGTGAGAGTGCCTGAAGGTTGGAGTTGTTTGAGACTGGTGCCCCATCGATAAAGATAGCAGTACCGAGTGAATTCATGTCAGAGGCTGTGGTTCCCTTGTCGATATTCCTAATCATAAATGTTTTAGCCGAGGAGAGGCTGGTGTTTGTAACAACTCCTCCCGGAAGCAGCTGAAGAATATCGGATAGCGAACTGGTTTGCAGGTGGTCCATCGCCTGTCTGGAGATTGTTGAGGCAGTTGCCTGACCAGCCTTGCTTTCGGTGGCAACCACCTGCACCTCGTTTAATCTGAATGAGCTGTAAACCATATGGAATGACAACTCAGTCACCCTGCCTCCTACAAGGGTCAGTGCAGTGTCTATGGTCTCCATTCCCAGAAATTGAATTTTTAAATTCACTCTCCCAGGTGAGACTCTTTCCAGTTTAAACTCCCCTTTTGAGCCTGTCATGGTAACTGCTCCCTGAGGAAGTAACTGTACAGTGGCAAACTCGACAGGGAGATTTGTCTCCATTTCGAGCACAACGCCCTTAAGTGTAGCATAATTTTCAGAAACAGCCTGTGCTCTAATCTGAGAGAACAGAGCTGAAACAAGAAGCAACACTAAGGTGGACACGAGGTGGAAGCTTCCACATCTGTCCGGAACCTGATTTTTGCATCTCTTCATAGTTAATAAAATTTGGGTTAGTTTAGTATAGTAAACGGTTAATTGTTCTTATTAGTTCCTTTTTAACATTTTCATCTCTTTCTTTATCTGCCAGTTCCCTGCAGAAATTTATTATTTCATCTCTTTTGTGTGAATTTGTGTACCAGGCAAAAGCCTCGGCAAGCAGCACTCTGAGATCATTATCCGGCGACTCTCTGAGAAATTTATAAAGTTTCTCCATATAAGCGGTGTTGTTGGAATTTCTGAGTGCTGTAATCGTGAATCTCTTGTTTCTGGCCGGAATAGTGTCATTGTTAAGCTCTTCAAACTCTCTCTCTGATCTTCCCAATACATATTCCAGATTCTTCCTTTCAGAGATTTTATCTCTGTACCAATGGTAATCCTTACCGGTTGTAACTCTGTCAAAGGCAGCCAGAAGATCCTCTTTATTATAATTCACTATTCCCTCTTTTAGCTGGAATGCTACACGCTGGCTAACTTGAGGAGAGATATAATTGGTTACCATTTGTTCCAGAAGTTCAGGAGAGAGATTACCTGCAGCCTTAATCACAGACATCCTGCGGATCAACTCATAACTGTCATCCATTCCAAGTTTAATTGCAGGAATCAGATTGTGGTCATATTTTTTGTTGATAAGGTTAAAAGCCTGTAATCTTACAGTGGGACGCATATCGTTATTAAGTACAGAGAGAAGTTCGTCTGTTGAAAGGAGATTAAGCTTAAACAACATTTTCATCGCCAGGGAACTGACCTCCGGATTGTTGTTTCTCAAAAGCCTTTTCCAGTAACCTTTGTCACTCTTTTTTAATGATAACGCCTCATCCAGTCCCTCCAGTGACGTATCGGAACATATATATCTGTATGTGGGATCTCCTAAAAGATGTGATTCAAGAGTCATTTGACCTTTTGCCCAATTGCCGACACTCACTCCCAGATCCAGAAGACCAAGGAGTTCAATTGTCCAGACATCCTGTATGGTGTTTACCGAATTGGCTCTCACAGCCACAGTTCTTCCGGGTGCAAAAATGTAATGTCCGCTGATATAATCATCCAAATGGAAAGAACCTGTAAAGCAGGCATCCAGTATTACAAAACCGGCATTTGGAACATAATCCTTCATATCCGGGAGGGTTATATCCAGATTTGCATCAAACAGGCTGTCTTTCTTTATAATCTCAGGGTCAAATGTATTCTCAACCCAGTGTTCAGGAATATCGTAATTTTCCAGATAGTATTTTTTTGACTCTGCAGAATCTTTTGCACCTCTGATTTTACCCCTGACAAACTTTTTAACCTGTTCTATCCAGTCGGAGGC
>JALNXR010000254.1 GCA_023230265.1 Bacteroidales bacterium
GGTGCAGCGAGGAAAGTAATAAGATGAAAATTAATATTATCTCCCCGTCAGGTGAGAGATACACCGATGCATTTCTTTTTCCATCTCCCGGCAAAAATTCCTCCCCTCCTATTCCCAAAGACCGGTTTAAGGTTGTAAAGAGCGGAATATGGAGGGATGCAGGATGGGTTTATAAGAGAGGGATCCGTTTTCCGGTGCCCGGGAAATGGTACTTTAATGTTTATACAGAAAATGATGATCCAAGGTGTGTCAGAGAACTTTTTCTGACTGTTAGATAATATTTCTGAACACAAAATTAAAGAGAGTGGGTAAGAACAAACTTAAAAGATTTGCAGAGAACAGCACTTTTCACAATCTTTTTCAGCCGGGGCTTAAAGAGGTGTTCAACACCGATTACTATATGAAGGGGAACTGGTGCGGAAACTACTTTAAAAACAACAATCCGGTTATTATTGAGCTTGGATGTGGCAGGGGTGAGTACACAGTGGAGATGGGAAGAAGATTTCCGGAACGGAATTTTATAGGAATAGACATCAAAGGGGCCAGAATATGGAGGGGGGCTAAAAGTGCTGTTGAAGAGAACCTTGCAAATGTAGCATTTTTAAGATGCAGGATAGAGTTTATTGAGAGTCTTTTTGGCGAAGATGAAGTTTCTGAAATATGGATAACTTTCGCAGATCCTCAGATAAACCGCCATAACAAAAGGCTCACGGGCACGAGGTTCCTGGAGAGATACAGAAAATTTCTCAAGTCATCCGGGATAGTTCATCTCAAGACAGACAGCCTCTATCTTCACAACTATACAATGTTGCTTGCACTTGAGAACAGGCTTGAGATAATTGAAAGTAACCTTGATATTTACGGAAGCGGGAGGGCGGATGAACTCCTCTCAATAAAGACAAAATACGAAACCCAATTTCTTACATCGGGATCGGCAATAACCTATATGGCTTTTAGAATCAATACTTCCGGAAAGCTTACAGAGCCGGAAATAATGGATTTTTCTGAGATTACTCCTGAGTATCTTTCACAACGTACTCGATATGGCGGGCAAAGCGGAGAAGGTCCCTGCGCGGCCCCTCCAGAACTATCGGATTGTCCGAGCCGTCAATTATAACCGAGTCTTCAAACATCCTCATAAACCTTACAAATGTAGAGGAGTGTCTGAACTCAATCCTGTTCTGCTCTTCTTTAACAACCACATAGCGGTTATTGAAGAATATCTCCTTGATCTTTTCTTTATCATCAGCATAACTGCGATTCAGGTAAACCTTTTTCTTGGTGAAGCCAAAGAGAGGATATATCAGTGAAATAGCAATCAAAAAAAGGAGCATTTGTCCGCCTGTACCAGCCCGGAATAAATTTTCATACCTGAAATCCTGCGCTTTTGAAGTAAGGGTGAATATTCCGATTATTATGACAAGCATTAGTATCAGGTATATGAAATATTTTCCGGCTCTGGAAAAATACTTTTTAAAATTAAAACCTGTTTCCATATTGGGTTATATTTTGATAATTATACTGATTTAATCATACAAAGCTAAATAAAAATCTCTATTTTTGTTTTCAACGATCTTAATTCAGAAAAATTTTGAAGTTATGGAAAAGGAGAAAAAAATGAGAAACCTGGTTATCGGGCTTGGAATTGTTGCCGTGGTTCTTGCCGGGGTGTTAGCGTGGATCTGGATAGACCGCAACTCTATGATCGGTGACCTGACCGTGGAAAAAGAACAGCTCACCCGGGAGATGATAGACCTTAAAGAGGACTACTCCTCTCTTACAACCAATAATGACAGCCTCAATATTCAGCTGGAGAGGGAGAAAGAGAAGGTGGAACAGCTGATAGACAGGGTAAAAAAAACCGAGGCAACAAACAGGGTAAAGATGAGAGAGTACGAAGCTGAGCTTGGAACACTCAGGTCAATCATGAGAGGATATATTCAACAGATTGATTCGCTTAACACACTCACAATCAGTCTCAGGAAAGATGCTGCCCAGGCCCGTGACATAGCAAGGCAGTCTCAGCAAAAGTATGAACAACTGCAAACCACTACCGATGAATATGCCAAAAGAGTACAGATCGGATCAGTGGTTAAAGGCAGGGGGATAAACCTCACGGCAATAAATTCTTCCAACAAGGAGACAGACAGAAGCAGCAGGGCTGTAAAACTCAAAACCTGTCTCTTTCTGGTTGAAAACACAATTGCTGAAAAGGGGCCATACAAGATTTATGTAAGGATTAAAGGGCCGGATGGAATACTTATGACAGGATCCAGTCAGCAAATATTTACCTCCGCAGGTGAACAGATGATCTATTCGGCAGTAAGAGAGATAGATTATCAGGGAGCTGAACTTGAAATCTGTGTCTTCTTTGCACCGGAAGTGCCTTTTGTCAAGGGGGTTTACAGCGTGGATGTCTACTCAGAACAGGGAAAACTGGGCAGCAGTGATCTGCTGATGAGATAGTTGCCTGGGATTTACATTCATATACCTTTTTGCTCCCGGTTCTGCAACTACTGTGACTTCTATTCCAGAATTTACAGGGAGAACCTGGCAGACCAATACACAGAGGCTCTGATCCGTGAAGCTGAGCTGAGATCTTCTTTTTTTGAAGGGGCTGAGATTGATACAATTTATATAGGGGGTGGCACTCCGTCACTTCTTTCTGCCGGACAGCTTGAAAAGATTGTAAATGGATTGAAGAAAAACTTTTTTTCCGGAGGGAATCTGCGGGTGAAAGAGTTTACAATAGAGGTCAATCCTGACGATACAGATCCAGACTACTATAAAGAGCTTCTGTCTCTTGGGATTAACAGGTTAAGTATAGGTATTCAGTCATTTTGCGATGACGAACTCAGGTGGATGAACCGCCGGCATACCGCCGCTCAGGCTCTAAAGTCATATTATGATGCCAGAGCAGCCGGATTTACGAATATCAGTACAGATCTGATTTTTGGATCCGGATTGGACAATGGCGGGAACTGGAGGAGAAATCTCAAAAAGATCACAGAGCTTGCTCCGGAACATATCTCTGCATACCAGCTCGGTATTGAGAGTGGTACAAAACTGGACAGAATGGTAAAAGAGGGGAGATACTCTCCTGCAGACCAGGAATTTTGCAGTGAGCAGTACTCTCTTTTGCAGAGCACTCTTATGGAGGCCGGTTACAATCAGTATGAGGTATCAAACTTTGCCCGGGAGGGCTACTGCTCATTACACAACAGTTCATACTGGAACCATACTCCTTATCTCGGTCTGGGCCCCTCTGCCCACTCCTATTCCGGGATGACAAGAAGCAGAAATCCCAAATCTCTGAGGGCTTATACAGATGCTCAGATTAACGGCAAAACCTTTGTGAAAATCGAAAAACTGTCTAAAAAAGATATCTTTAACGAAAAGATAATGTTGTCGCTTAGAAGGATTGAAGGTGTTGACAAAGAAGAGTTAAAAAGTTTTGCCAGCCGGCAGTACTATCAGACTTTAATGAAAAATGTCTCAAAAGCCCTGGAAAAGGGGGATCTGGAGGAAGAAGATAACAGGCTGAAAATTCCTGCCGGAAAGCTTTTTGTGTCAGATTCGATAATCAGGGAG
>JALNXR010000255.1 GCA_023230265.1 Bacteroidales bacterium
ACCGCAGGAAATACCCTTAAATTCTCAGTTACAAACGTTTCTATATTTCTGATGATCAATTTTCGCATATCATAAATACAATATCTAATTTGCACAAATGTAGTGATTGTATTTAGAACTACCAAAAATGAGCGATATTTTGTTTCTGAAATGCACTATGAATTTTGCCTAAAGAAACCAGATAAAAAATATCCTTTGCAAATCTTTGATAAACCCCAAAATAGTTTGTTAACCAGATGATTGCTTTTGTAACGCTATAACTGTTATGGCGTTACAAAATAAAGAATGCCAAATGCTTCAAGTCTCTTGGCACGGTGAAAAATTACTTTTCAAGACTGGCCAACTCTAAAGAAAAGTCATTATTGTTTTATCGACAAAACAATAACAGTATATTTTCGTCTTGTCGACAGGACAAAAACACTCTTAACGATGCTCAATATTTTATTTTGTTTCTGAAATGCACTATATTCGCTGCATAATAGAAATATAACGTAGTAATAAATATTAGAAATAAAATATTGAAATGACTTTTCTGGAATTTAAGAATAAACTGTTCGATCTGGGATGCTTCAATATCTATCAGGTATATTCCTTGCAACCCGGTTTTGACCGCAATAATCTTACCCGCTGGGCTAAGAGAGGGTATATTATCAGGTTACGACAGGGATATTTTGCATTTTGTGAATATAAGAACAAGCCGGATTATTCTCTCTATTTTGCCAATCAGATTTACCGTCCCTCCTATATCAGCCTGCATACGGCATTGTCATTCTATGGGATGATACCGGAAGCGGTTGTGCAGATTACCAGTGTGTCATCACTAAAAACAGCCTCATTTAGCAATGACTTTGGCGAATACTCATACAAGAATTTAAAAGAAAACCTGATGTTCGGATATGAATTGAAACCGATGGCAGACAACCGCATTATAAAGTTTGCCACACCCGAAAAGGCGTTGCTTGATTTACTGTATCTTTACCCGTTCTATGATAACGAACAGGAATTGAAAGAACTGCGTTTGGATGAAGATTACCTGCACAATGATTTAAACAAGTATTTACTGACAGATTACTGCACCAGGTTTAAAAGCAAGGCGCTTGACCATCGGGTTAAGCTGTTTTTTAAAACTTATGATTTATGATACAGATCGAACAGATAAGGAATTATTTTCCGGCTCAAATCCGTGGTAACTCACTTTTCGATAAACACATATTAAAAGAGTATTTACAGTTAATGATTCTGGATTATCTTTCTTCCACCCCATACATCCAAAAGATGACTTTGATCGGGGGCACAAACCTGCGCCTGGTAAAGGGTATAGACAGGTTCTCAGAGGATTTGGATTTTGACTGTAAAGTGTTGTCGAAAGAGGAGTTTTTTGAAATGACAAATGGAGTATTGCGGTTTTTGGAACGGTCAGGATTACGCGTAGAGGCAAAGGATAAGGAAAATCCAAAACTGACAGCATACAGGCGAAATATTTATTTCCCGGAACTTTTATTCGATTTGGAATTGAGCGGACATAGGGAGGAACGGTTTTTGATAAAGATCGAAAGTCAGGACCAGGGAATTGTTTATTCTCCGGTTTTCACGAACATCAGAGGATGCGGATTCTTTTTCCCTTTTCCTGTTCCCACTGATGGGGTATTGTGTAGCATGAAAATAGCTGCCATGTTAGCCCGTGCCAAAGGCCGTGACTTTTACGACCTGATGTTTTTATTGGCGCAGGCAAAACCGGATTACGATTTTCTTTCAAAGCGCTGCGGAGTACATAATTTGCAGGAATTCAAGCGAGCTACAACTGAGCTTCTGAAAACGGTTGATTTGAAAAAGAAGCAAAAGGATTTTGAACATCTGCTTTTCAATAAATCGAATAGCGGGAAGATCCTGAGGTTTGGGGCGTTTGTAGATTCACTGACATAGTGATTAATTAAAAATAGTTGAAATATGGATGAAAAACTAAAAGCAGATATAAGCAACATAGTCGATGAAGCAGTATCGTCCCGACTATCGAATCAGCAAGCGACACTAACGTTTAATCTGGAAAATATTGATGCGGAATCCAGACTGAGAAAAATGCTGAATGTGGACAACTATGATATGGCACTATATGATTTTAGCCAGTTCCTGAGAAATTTCCTCAAGTATGAAGAAGGCAAAAAAGTACGCTTCAAGCCATACGATGAGTATAAAGAGATTGTTCCCGATTACGATACTATGGAGTATGTAAGGGCGATGTTTTTTGAATGCCTTGAGAATAATAGGATAAATCTGGATGATTAGCATCTCGTTTCTGAAATGCACTATTTATACTGCAGGATAGAAATAAAATGGTGCATTTTTTATGATCCTTTCTCATCTCTAGGGGATCGTGGCCTTTGTCCCAATCTCACACTCAAATTTTATGGTTTGCGTAGGCCGGCATTGCTCATCATTGCAGGCCATGAATGTAATTCTTCCTTTAAGAATTGTTGCAGCGCCGCTTTCTTTAAGGATTTTTGCAGTACCATTTTTAAGCTTTATCCTTTGTACAAAATCCTCCCGCAAACCTATCTCTTTCACTACTCCTTTCAATATAACAAGGGGATTCCCCTCAAATGAGAAGCTGGTGGGCACATTCATCCTACCAGAAACCACCATAAATTCAACTTTTAGAATCAATCTATTTTCGGATGGTGACCTATTCACTTAATAAAAAGTATGATTTCTTATGTGAGAAGGATTATCAATATAAAATGTCCCATCACTCGCATTCATTGAGTTTTGAAATTGTAAACTAAATATTATTTATGTGCTTCCTTTTTAAAAACCACGCTTAAATTGGTTTCCATGGTAAAAAGGGTATTAGTAATAAGGGATGTACTCAGCTATCTGGACTGAGGCCAGGCTATTCATTAGAAAATCCAGACACCATAGGGTTATTAGTTTTTTCATATTTCTTTTTACTCTAGCCCCAAATACTTTCTTATTAAAGGTTCCAGCCGCTCGCCACGCGCTTCCCGATCTGTGATTCTGCCATCTTTATCCAGCAGCCATACTGTCGGCAAAGAGTTTATACCATAAAGTTTAGCCAAAGGATCATTCATCCCTTCCCCTGTAAAACGTTGAGGCCAGGGTAATACTTGTTTTGCAACCACCTGTCTTACCTGTGCCTCCAATTCTTTATTGTCCAGATTAACGCCAATCACTTCAAGACCTTTATCATGATATTTTTCATACATCGATTTAAGTTCAGGCATGCTTTCTAAGCATGCCTTGCACCATGTGGCCCAGAAATCAATCAGTACAACCTTACCACGAAGATTGGCCAGATCTACCTGTCGACCATCCAGTGATGTGAACGGTTCCAGTTCTACGGCCTTCTCTCCTGTTGCGATCTTATATGCCTCAAACTGTACTTTTGCTTGTTTGACCAAAGCTTCTATACCGGCCTTTTTAGCCAGGGGATGCTCTGGATTACCATAAGTATCCACTATCTCTTTCCAGTAGTTTTTAACCAGTTCTGTTGTGTTATGGGTCCCTGAAGTCCC
>JALNXR010000256.1 GCA_023230265.1 Bacteroidales bacterium
GGAAGAATTATTACAAAAATCCTAGCTTTGCAAACAACGGCTGTCAACCTATGACAGGACTAACGAACAGCCAACTTATTATTGACTAATAACCTGTCAACTTTTTTCAGGACGATACAAACACCTATGTCTCGTCCTAAAATAGGTTGACTGATTCCGGAACAGAACTCCTCATCCTTATTTCATTAATTATCAGCATATTCTATTCCTTTAATTATCAGCACATTTCTATTTGATTATCAGTCAGCAAAATACCACTACATCAACCGTCAGTTCATCTCCGCTGTCTCAAATATCTGTATTCCCTGACAACTTTTATTACATAATCTCTCGGGGTGTGAGTTAGTAGAGCTATCTGACTATAATTTGCACAGGTCTCTTCCTTAAGTTTTACTATGAGTTCTTTTATCTCATTAATAGATAGTTGAAAGATGCTTCTGCCATCTGTTATTTGCATGGCAATTTTGCACAACTCATAATAGTTGATGGTTATTTCTGATTGTGCTTTATGAGATAGATTATTAGATGTTTGTACGTTAGACTTTTTTACATTGGAAGATTCTACTCTTAGGTATGACTCTTTTTTATGTTTTACTGATATTTGTTCCTTTAATATTTCCAGTGCTGTTTTAGAGGTAGTCTGTTCAAAAATATCGACTGACGAAAAATCAGCATCATCAATTGCTTTATCCAGATACCATTTACTTTTAAAATTTGAATCAAAAAGTAGAGTATCTACCTTCAAGAAATTTGACAAATAACATTTCCCACCAAAGTGAGCGCCGTATGAACTCCATAAATAATTGGCATTCCGACCTTTGCACAAGCCTGCCTTAAGCGGATTCTTGAGGATATATAACTGACTTCTCATTACCATATCTTTCGTAAACTTTACAGAACTTAAAAAAGGTGAATTGAACAATCTGCCATGTGTGCAGTTATTTCTGTTGTACCATTTTACATAAGCATTTAAAAATGAGCGCATGAAGTTTGTGAGATTTTTTGTCAGCATCAGAATGTGTACGTGATTGGTCATCAACACAATCTCATTAATAATTGTCCCATACTTATCTGCATATTTATTTAATAATTTAAGAAACATGATGTAATCCAGGTCTTTGTAAAAGACCATGAATTTGTTACAACCAATCAGACATACATGAATATGACCACTCTGAATTCTAGCACTCTTTGCACCGGAAGCTCCTCTCTTTTTTGAGGCACTAACATTCAACTTGTTCTCTGAAAGTACCTTCAACTTGTTCTCTGCAAGTACCTTCAACTTGTTCTCTGTGAGAGAATTCAGCTTGTTCTCTGTCCGTGCCTTCAACTTGTTCTCTGACAATTCATCCATACTATTCATCCCCAACACACCATTCATTTTTTCTCCATTTTGAATATTCATTTTTTTTCAATTTTATTAGTTAGAATTCTCTTCAACAACTTCTTTATTCATCAGTTACATTATTTGTCAGTCGCTATACATTTAAATTATTTTGTCAGCCGGACATAATTGTGCATAATTACACAAATTTTTATCTTTGTATATGTGGGAATTGCGTATTAAAAAGCAAGATTTGAATATTCTTTTTTCTGAATAATTTCCAGAATTATTTTGTAATTCTTAACCTTGGTGTCATAAAATATATTGTGCCGGGTACTATTTAGAAAAGGCAAGATTAAATAAGAAAAGGCAAGATTGGATAAGAATAGTCTGGATAGAATCGGAAACCACAAGATAGAACAAGAAGGAAGAGGGAAGAACAGGAAAGAACAGGAAAGGATTGGATTGGACAGGAAACAACAGGATTGGAAAGGACAGGAATAAATACGAAAAGGATAAGTTAAGATAGAAAGACAGATACGGTCACGATAAAATTAAATAGGGGTGGAGAAAATTAAGATTTTAACGGTTGTTGGGGCGAGACCTCAGTTTATCAAAGCGGCAGCTATCTCCAGGGAGATCCGCCGAAGTTTCAGAGGGAGGTTGCATGAGGTGATTCTGCATACAGGACAGCACTACGATGAAAATATGTCAGAGGTATTCTTCAATCAGCTTGAGATTCCCGCACCTGACTACAACCTCAATGTGGGCTCTGCTTCTCATGGAGAACAGACTGCTCTGATGATCAAAGGCATAGAAGATGTTATTATAAAAGAAAAACCTGATGTGGTGATTCTCTATGGAGATACAAACTCAACTCTGGCTGGGGCAGTCGCTGCCTCAAAGCTGCATATACCTGTTGCTCATATAGAAGCGGGTTTACGTTCTTTCAACAAGTCTATGCCTGAGGAGATTAACCGCATCGTTTGTGACCATGTATCCACATGGCTATTTGTTCCTACCATTGCCGGAATTAATAATCTGGAGAGGGAAGGATTTGATGTATCGCACATATTATCAAGATATAACAATGGAGAAACCACCGAAAGCAACGAAAGGAATGACCCAAGGGAGGACACCGGGAAGTGCTCAAAGATGAATGCCGGGCAATACTCAAAAATGAACACCGGACAATACTCAAAAATGAGCATCGGGCAGAACGCAGGGGACTCTCATTATCATTGTACTATAGATAATCCGGGTGTTTATCATACCGGAGATATTATGTACGATAACTCTCTCTTTTTCTCCGGTCTGGCTGATAGACTCTATCCGGTGGATAAGCTTTTGAGGGAGAAAGTGGGTTTCGTTCCTGAGAGGTTTGTACTGGCTACTATACACAGGGATTCCAATACCGATGACCGCGAGAGGATTAACTCCATATTCAGGGCCCTTGCTGATATAGCAGAAGACGGTGTTAAAGAAGGTGTTACGGTGATTGTGCCTTTGCATCCAAGAACCTCAAAAATTCTGAAGGGAATGCTGGAGCCGGATCTTTACAGCAGACTAAAGGTAAACATTGGTAACGAGGGTAACATTGGTAATGTGAGTAGATTGGATAAGGGGGATAACTTTGGTAACGAGGGTAAGGGGGGGAACATTGGTAACGAGGGTAAGGGTAATATGGGTGATGTGAGTAAAGTGGGTAACAGGGTGATTTTGCTGGAGCCTCTTTCGTTTATGGAGATGATTTCGCTGGAAAAGGCTGCTGAGATAATAATTACTGATTCTGGAGGAGTGCAGAAGGAGGCTTTTTTCTTCCGGAAACCATCCTTGATTCTAAGACCTCAGACTGAGTGGGTGGAGATTGTGGAGTGTGGTGCAGCGCTATTGACTGATGCCTCGTATCAGCGTATAACAGAGGGGTATAGAGATCTATCGGCAAAGGCGCTTGCAGGGGAACTTAAGTTTCCTGCGCTCTTTGGTGACGGCAGGGCAGCTGCATCAATTCTTGAGATTATCTCTGCCAGTCTGGGATAACTAATCACCGGGAGGCCTGAATACTTTAAAGCTTACTCTTTTATCAAGAGCGACATATTTTGTCAAGAGCAAGAAGTTTACTAACAGCAACATGTTTTACGAAGAGCAACATGTTTTACGAAGAGCAACATGTTTTACGAAGAGCAACATGTTTTACGAA
>JALNXR010000257.1 GCA_023230265.1 Bacteroidales bacterium
GGGGAGAAACATCAGATTACAGACGAGTGGTATGACTCATCTTCTCCAAACTTCAGCAAAGACGGCAAATATCTACTGTTCTCCTCTGCAAGAACCTTTAATCCGGTTTACGGACAGACTGAATGGAATCATATATATACCAATATGAGCAAAGTGTATATACTACCTCTGGCTGCTGATGCTCCCGTTCCTTTCGCTCCCAAAAACGATACAGTCGCTTTTGCAGGGGCAAAAGCAGCTCCGGCAGATCAGAAGAAGTCCGAAGTGCAGTATGACTTTGCAAATCTGAATTCAAGAATTATTGAAATTCCGGTTGCACCCGGTTATTACGGTAATATCCACATGATTGGCAACAACATCTACTACAACACAAGAGGTGGAATGAAGATTTATGACATTGAGAGTAAAAAGGAGACAGAACTAAAGGCAACCCTGATATTTTCGGCCGGATACAAAAAGGCACTGGCAATTGCCGGGAAGAGTATCCAGGTTATTGATATCCCTAAAGGGCCGGTAACAGTTACGGCACCCATTTCGCTCACAGGTGTCAAAAAGCTTGTGGACTACCATCAGGAGTGGATGCAGATCTACAACGAGAGCTGGCTGCAGATGAGAGACTACTTTTACGCCAAAAATATGCATGGGGTTGACTGGAATAAAATCAGGAAAAGATATGCTGAGCTGGTTCCCCACATCAACCACCGCTCCGATCTTTCCTATATACTCGGCGAGATGATTGGGGAACTCAATATCGGGCATGCATATTCGCAGAACGGCGAGCATCCCGAGGCACAACGGATTAATATGGGTCTGCTTGGAGCTGAATTTACAAAGGACAAATCCGGTTACTTTAAAATTGAAAAGATACTGGAAGGTGCCAACTGGAGCAAAGATACCCGCTCGCCTCTCACAATGCCCGGTCTTGGAGTTAAGGAGGGCGACTATATAATTTCTGTAAACGGACGATCTCTCACAGAGGTTAACGATATATTTGAATGTCTTGTAAACACATCCGGCACAGTGATTGAACTCGAAGTAAACAGCTCCGCCAATGCTGCCGGAGCCAGAAAAATTCTGGTTGAACCCATTGCCGACGAATCAGGTCTCAGATATTACAACTGGGTTCAGAACAATATTAGAAAAGTGAGTGAGGCAACCAACGGTGAGGTGGGTTACATTCACATACCAGACATGAGCGTTGCAGGCCTCAACGAATTTGTGAAACACTACTATCCGCAGCTCTCCAAAAAGGCACTGATAATTGACGACAGAGGAAACGGGGGAGGTAATGTTTCCCCGATGATTATAGAGCGTCTGCAGAGAACTATTGCCTATTATACCATGCATACAAATCAGAAGGAGGGAAATGTTAATCCTGTCGGAACTTTCCAGGGGCCAAAAGTCCTTTTGGTCAACGAGTACTCTGCTTCTGACGGTGATCTTTTCCCCTACAGATTCAAGCACTACGGTCTGGGAACTGTTATAGGCCGCAGAACCTGGGGCGGTGTCGTTGGTTACAGCGGTACTGTGCCGGTTGTGGACGGAGGATCTATTGTTACACCGTCATACGCACCCTATGCTGCAGACGGCAGCGGATGGATTATTGAGGGTGATGGAGTGACTCCTGATATTGATATCTTTAACGATCCCTATAAAGAGTTTATGGGTGAAGATGAGCAGCTTAACAAAGCGATAGAGGTAGTTAAAAAACAGATGAAAGATTACAAATATCTTCCTGCAACAATACCTGCCTTTCCTGACAAGAGTCCAAAGAAATAAGTTGTTTAGCTTCACTTTTTTATGTACGAACATGATAAACGAATAGTGCTGACTCTGGATGCAGGAGCAACCAACTTTCTCTTCTCTGCCATTGCCGGAGCAAGAGAGGTAATTGAGCCGGTTGCCTACCCCGCCTATCCTGCAGATCTGGAAAAGTGCCTTCTTACAATTGAAGAGGGCTTCAGCAGATTAATCAGATCTCTTGATTCAATGCCGGTAGCAATCAGCTTTGCATTTCCCGGACCGGCTGATTACCAAAGAGGTCTGATAGGTGATCTTCCAAACTTTCCCGCCTTTAGAGGAGGTGTGGCACTTGGTCCGTTTCTTCAGGAGCGATTTGGTATTCCGGTCTTTATCAACAATGACGGAGATCTTTTTGCCTACGGTGAAGCGTTGGCCGGAGCTCTTGTACAGACAAACAGGCTTCTGGCGCAGAAAGGTTCAGACAAGTTTTTTAACAATCTGCTCGGAGTAACTTTTGGATCAGGTTTTGGAGCCGGAGTGGTTATTAACAATGTTTTGCTCGTTGGTGACAACAGCTGCGGCGGAGATGTCTGGTGCTTCAGAAACAAGACCTACCCTGATATGATTTGCGAGGAGAGCGTCAGTATAAGAGGGATCAGAAGGCATTACTGTGAGTTGAGCGGAGAGGAGTCACCGGAACTCACCCCAAAGGACATTTTCAATATTGCCGAGGGCATCAGAAAGGGTAACAGGGAGGCTGCAATCAGAAGTTTTGAGATGTTGGGTGAGGTGGCAGGCAACACCATTGCACAGGCCCTGACAATTGTTGACGGACTGGTTGTTATCGGAGGGGGGATTGTAGGTGCATCCAAATATTTTCTTCCTGCACTCATAAAGGAGATGAACTCTACTTTGGGGAGTTTTAAAGGGGAGGTGTTTCCCAGGATGCAGATGAAGGCCTACAATCTTGAAGATGAGTCAGATCTGCAGGATTTTCTGACAGACAGAAGCATATCCCTTAATATACCTCTTTTTTCTGATGGCAAGATCGTGTATGATACCGGGAAACAGATGAAATACAACCCTATAAGACAGACTGGAGTGACATTGTCAAAACTTGGAACCAACAAAGCTGTAGCCCTGGGTGCATACGCCTATGCAATCTCACAGCTGGGACAGATCTGATTTGTTTCTGCAGAAGCGAGATCAAAATGCGGCTCTGGCAACGATTATTCCGGTGTTTTTAGGATTTTTAAGAAGGTAACCGGTGAGAGGAATTTCACTGGTTACCACTTTTTTAAGTGAAGATGATGCGTGGATAAATGTAAGTTTATCACCTTCAAAGCAAATTATTCCCACATGGGAGATATCAATTCCCGGGATGGATGTAACAAAGGCAACCATATCTCCGTTTTTCAGCAGCTTTGTATTGCCCTCAATATTTCCGGTTGGGAGATAATAGTGCGTCAGAGAACTTAGGAAAACTTCTCTCGCTTTCACCTTTTCAATCAGCTTTTCATTGCCCTGTAACTGTTTGTAAAGATCAGGCCGGGAGGACATTATATTCAGGTTAAACCGGATCTGTTCAAAACCGGAATCATTTGCCGGCTCAGAACCGGATACATTTACCACCGTGTTTATCAAACCTTTCTTCTCATTGGTATAAACCCAGTCGGAGGTATAATGAAGCCTGTCAGTATAGTCATTTATAACAACATCTCTGTACCGGAGAGAACATAACTTATTACAGTAATTTTCAAA
>JALNXR010000258.1 GCA_023230265.1 Bacteroidales bacterium
TTCTGCGTTTTGTGAAATAACGTCTGCACATATTTCGCCCATGATCTCCAATACTTTATCGTAGGAATCTATGGTGTCGTCAGCTGTGCAGGTGGCATAGTCAAACTTGCCCGAATCTCTGAAATCCTGTTCTTTGAGCCTGACAATCTTTTCCATAAGGGGGTGTGTCAGGTAATGTTTAAGTTCCTTGTTGTCTTTATAGTAATTTCCCATATTATTTGCTGTTATTTTTGTAAGCCCTGATAATTTTTGGTATCACCTCGTTCAAATCTCCTACAATTGCATAGTCTGCAATCTGGTGTATAGGAGCATCAGGATCACTGTTTATAGATATTATCATTGCAGACTGGTCCATACCAGCTGTATGCTGGATCTGCCCTGATATACCTGCTGCTATATAGAGTTTTGGGCGTACTGTCACACCTGTCTGTCCTATCTGTCTGGCGTGTTCTGCAAAACCTGCATCCACGGCAGCTCTTGAAGCTCCGACCTCACCTCCCAGAACTTTTGCCAGTTCGGACAGAAGTCCGAAATTCTCCCTTGATCCGACTCCGAATCCGCCGGCAACAATAATCGGAGCACCCTTTATATCAATTTTTCTCTCCTCTATGTGGCGTTCGATTATCTCAACTATAAAATCCGGGGCAGTAAGAATTTTGGTAGTATTGATTCTTTTCACCTCCCCATTAACTGCAACCGGCAGAGATTCTTTCTTCATTACACCTTCTCTTACTGTAGCCATCTGAGGTCTGTGGTCAGGATTGATTATTGTAGCAATAATGTTTCCTCCAAATGCAGGTCTGATCTGGTAAAGCAGGTCCTTGTACTCTTTCTCCCCTCTCGGCTCCTTGTGGTCACCTATTTCAAGAGATGTGCAGTCAGCAGTCAGACCGCTTGAGAGAGCACTGGATACCCTGGGGGCGAGGTCTCTTCCCTGGGGAGTTGCTCCAAACAGCGCTATCCTGGGTTTCCCTTCTTTAAAAAGTGCAATGGTTATTGCAGAGTAGGGAAGAGTTGTATAGAACTTAAGTCTGGGATCTTCTGCAATGTAGATCTTTTCTGCACCAAATGCAAAAAGTTCATCTTTATGAAATTCAACAGATTCGCCAATAATCAGTGCCTCCAGCCTGCAGCCAAGTCTTTTGGAAAGAGTTCTACCTTTAGTAAGAAGCTCAAGACTTACATCGGCTATTTTTCCCTCCTGAGTCTCAATATATACTATAATGTTGTTCATATAATTATTAACCAATTGTGTGCAATGAAATTAACTCTTTAATCAATTCGTCTATATCTTTATCCTCAGAGGTTAGTCTCCTGGATTCTTTTGCCTGAAGGACAATATTCTCGATCTTTTTGACCTTTGTTGGTGATCCGGACAGGCCGTAGGAACTCTCATCACCTCCCACATCACTCACGCTCCATTCAGTAATTCTGAGATAATCCAGACTGAGAAGCGGCAGATAGGAGTTGTGTTCATTATCCTGTTCTTCTGTAAGGGTCCGGGCATGTTTATATTTCATCAGATATTTTGCGTTTCTGGGACGGCATGCAGGAGCAGAGCTATTAATGGTAATAACTACAGGGAATGGAGTCCTTACAACCTCAACACCATTGTCAAGTCTGCGGGTCAGGGTGAATTTATCGTTACAAAGTTCACCTATCTCCTCTACGTAGGTTATCTGTGGCAGGGAAAGCTTTTCGGCAACCTGCGGGCCTACCTGGGCTGTGTCTCCGTCAATTGCCTGTCTGCCGGAGATTATAATGTCCGGATTCATCTTTTTAAGGGCCATGGATAGGGCATAAGATGTCGCAAGGGTGTCTGCTCCTGCAAATTTTCTGTCGGTAAGCAGAATTCCTCCGTCTGCACCCCTGAAAAGCCCCTCTCTTATTATATCGGCAGCTCTGGGGGGACCCATGGTAAGTAACTCTACCTTTGAGCCGGGAAATCTGTCCTTTAGCCTTAATGCCTGCTCAAGGGCGTTCATGTCTTCCGGATTAAATATAGCAGGAAGTGCAGCTCTGTTGACAGTACCGTCTTCCTTCATCGCATTTTTCCCTACATTACGAGTGTCCGGCACCTGTTTGGCCAGAACTACAATTTTAAAGGATCTTCTCATAAATATTTTTAAGTTATTATGCTTCGGCAGAACTTGATCCGAAATTCACCGGTAGGACTCCCTTATCCTGGTTGTGGATTGCAATTTCTCCATATTGGGCTTCAAATTTTGAAATATTATCCTTAAGGGCAAACAGTAATCTTTTTGCATGCTCTGCAGTCATGATTATTCTATTGGATACTTGTGGTTTAGGGATTCCGGGCATCATTCTTACAAAGTCGATAATAAATTCACTGCTGGAATGTGTTATTATTGCCAGGTTTGAATATGAACCCTGTGCAATGTCCCCGTTTAATTCGATATTAAGCTCATTTTCAGCACTCATGATTGTAGGTTTTTTATTGATAGCTGCAAAGATAAGATTTTTTCAAAATATATACTCAGCATTGTTTTATGAAGAAATAATTAACTTTGTAGGTTATATGACAATATAAATATTTTATTAAATGGATCTCTCTGCTAAATACGACCCTGCTCTTACCGAGGAGAAGTGGTATTCCTACTGGTTAATAAACCGTTTTTTTCATTCCGAACCCGATGACAGAGAACCCTATTCTGTGGTCATTCCCCCTCCAAATGTGACCGGGGTACTACATATGGGGCACATGTTAAACAACACTATTCAGGATATTCTGGTAAGAAGAGCCAGGATGAGAGGTAAAAATGCCTGCTGGGTTCCCGGAACCGACCATGCATCCATAGCCACAGAGGCAAAGGTTGTGGCTAAACTCCGGACAGAAGGGATTGAAAAAGGAGATATAAGCAGGGAAGAGTTTTTAAAACACGCCTGGGAGTGGAGAGAGAAGCACGGGGGGATAATACTGGAACAACTAAAGAAACTGGGAGCATCCTGTGATTGGGAAAGAACACGGTTTACCATGGATCCCGATCTTAACAGGGCCGTTGTCAGGACTTTTGTTCACTACTACAGAAAAGGCCTTATATACAGAGGTGTGAGAATGGTGAACTGGGATCCCGCAGGTCAGACAGCTGTAAGCGATGAAGAGGTGATTCACCGCGAAACCGAATCCAGACTGTACTACCTGAGGTATTTCATCTCAGAAAACGGAAAACCTTCTGACAAATTTATCACTATAGCAACAACAAGGCCGGAAACAATTATGGCTGACACTGCTGTATGTGTAAATCCGCAGGATAAGAGATATTTGAACCTTAAGGGTAAGAAGGTTTTTATACCATTGATAAACAAAGAGATCCCTGTTATTGAGGATGATTATGTTGCGATGGACTTTGGAACCGGATGTTTAAAAATAACTCCGGCTCATGATATAAACGACTATGAAATAGGAATCCGGCACAACTTGCCGGTTGTGGATATTCTTGACAAACATGCCAAATTAAATGAGAAAGCACTGATTCTTG
>JALNXR010000259.1 GCA_023230265.1 Bacteroidales bacterium
GTTGCATGACAGCAGTAACGGTTCTGAAAAGAAATTGGACGTAATGCCCGCTCCATAGCGATTACGTTCCTGAGGTTCAAGATCGCGGCCATAACTTATCAAGGCATGGCCTGTGACAGCAGTAATCATCGGGCTTTTCGTTCTGATATCCAAAACCCGAACCCTTTGATCGCCCTCCCGCCTTGAGAGCGAGTCTTTGTTTTCATATTCTTCGTAGGTGTTGATCGAAACCACTTCGTCGGCAGGAATATATGAAAGAGCCGTCATCGTGTTTGTACCGAAAATCATGCGGCTGTTGATGTAGGTGCGTCGCACGTTTTGTCCGAGTACCTTTATGCCTGAATCGCTGATCTCCACGCCGGGCACTTGGCGAAGTATCTCTAAAGCCAAGTCCCCTTCCAGAAGTTTCACTGCCGCTGCATTGAACCTGAGCGTGTCGCCGCTCATGGAGATCAGAGGGACCTGTCCCTCTACTGTGATCATATCGAGGGGCATGACTTTCTCGACCGTTGATATCTCGACTAAAGTACGTGGTTTTATCTCTATTTCAAGTTCTTTCTTTCCAGCTATTTCATAAGTCAAGTGTGAAAGACTTAACCTTGCAGGGCCTAATGGAAGGTTCTCGAAAAGAAACGTGCCATTCACCACCACCGTATAAAGTGTATCCTGCCGGGTGATGAGCATGATGGCCGCTCCGTCGGGGGAAGATCGTTCGCCAATTCCCTGGGTGAATACCCGTCCCATAAGGAATCCCTTATCTGCATTCTGTCCGATAAGGACCTCGCCGGTAAAGGACAGCAGCAGAAGCGATAATATGACGGCACGTTTCAACATGACATTAATTGTTTACGCTTTATTATTAAAAGCCTGTTTAGGCTGCGCGGCTGCATATTGTCTGGCCGACCTTTAAGATCTTGAAATTGAATTTAAGCTATGATGGACAAAGAGCTTAAATTTAGAGAATAGAGGATAATTCCATGTTTGTGCAAAAGCGAGAGAGTAATCCGGTTCCATTTTAACTCTTATGTAAATCCTATTGTTGATCTTCTCTTCAAGTGTTTTATAGCCCACATAAGAAAATACCAATGTACCATTTGCAGCATCATCATCGGAGATTTGTAAAAAATAGATTCCACCAATACCGGTGAGCGTGCCATAAGGTGTTCCCTTTAATACGACGGAAACACCGATCATCGGATCGCCATTTTCATCAGTTACTATGCCTCCTAAGGTATGTGCATAAGAATCGATCGCCCAGCAATTAAGAAGTGCGAAGATTATTAAAGTCAGAATTTTTTCATAATTAGTAATTTTAACAATTAACAAATTTATTTGGGTTTATCGGCGAGGCTTGCGTGATTTTCGCTGTTTGTCAGGTTTTTTGGCTTTCGATGATTGAGTAGCCGCATTCGGATCGCGTTCGAGTTGCATATTGATAACGGTGCGCCCCCCAATGACCTCCTCTTTTGGCAAATAGCCTTTAGCGGAAAAAACCAGGATCTTGGATTCGGCAGGAGCTATAAAAGCATAACATCCGGCACGATCGGTTGCTGTTCCGTATACCTCATTTTTTAATGTTACCGAAACTTTTTCAATCGTATTGCCATCCGGATCGGTCACCTTGCCAGTTATTGTGATAGTCTGGCTTGCGGCAAAACAAACCATACAACCCATAGTTAAGAACAGAACGAATCCAATTATTTTTTTCATGATCGCTTTATTTATAGGGTTAATATTCAATGGACATTACATATGTCCGACCCATGATTTCAAAGTTAAATAATAATTCCAAAACTTCCAAATGTAGGGGGGTTATAATCAAATGATTAACGTTGAATAACTATAAAGCATTGTAAAAAGAGATTTTAGAGCAGAAGGAAAACTCAAACGATTAACTGTTGAAAATCTTCACGGAAAGACATCCGCATCATCAGCTCAGCTATAGGCACATCTGTTTTTTAGCTTATTTTCTGAAGAATTTTTCGGAAAAGGCTGAGGATGTCCAACGACCATAGGGAGGAGTTCCGCAAGCCCAGAAAAAATCAAAGAAAAAAGCGTTAAAAAAAACAGTAGTGCCGTGGGTGAGCTTGCATTTCGATGCTTGCATTTTTATATAAAGACAGAGGCTGCCTACTTTTTAGACCCTTTTATTTATATCCATCTGATTTTATGCCGGTTATTTACTTATCTCTCCCGACCCTATAAGTTCGTCATCCCTGTACCATGTAGCAAACTGCCCAGCTGTCACACTCCTCTGAGGCTCATGAAAAAGTATATACAACCCTTCATTCTCAGAGAAAAGCATTGCCCTCTGGAGAGGCTGACGATACCGGATTCTGACCAGATATTCTCCGGAGAAACCGGGCTCAGCCTGAATATCAGGTCTGATATTGTGTATTTCGTTCCTCTCAATAAAGAGTGCTTTGCGGAATAGCCCGGGATGGGTTTGCCCCTCTCCTACATATATTATATTATTCTGTGAATCAGTTGAAATAATGTATAGAGGAGATGAATACCCCCCAATATTCAGCCCTTTACGCTGTCCGATTGTGTAGAAATGGGCACCGTTATGTCTTCCGGCAATAATCCCGTCCGTTTCTGAATATAAGTAAGGAAGAGAAAGTTTTCTCAGATGATCAATGTCATTGAAGTTATATCCTGTAGCAAGATTCTCTTCTTTGTATTCTGAAGTATAGAAATCAGACGAAATCTTTACCACGATTCCTTCCTTTTCGGCTAGTTTTTGTTGAAGAAAAACAGGAAGATCCACTTTTCCCACAAAGCATATTCCCTGAGAATCCTTCCTCTCTGCAGAGGGAAGACCTGCCTGGAGTGCCAGCTCCCTCACCTGCTTTTTGTGCAGGTGCCCGATAGGAAAGAGAGCCTTTGAAAGTTGCTGCTGTGTTAACTGGCAAAGGAAATAACTCTGGTCCTTGTTCGGGTCCTTTCCGGCAAGCAGTTGGAAAATTTCCCTTCCCTTCTCATCTTTAAAGCTCTCTTTTCTGCAATAGTGCCCTGTAGCGACATAATCCGCTCCGTGTTCAAAAGCCTGTGTCATGAAGGCATCAAATTTTATCTCCCTGTTGCACATAACATCGGGATTTGGAGTTCTTCCGCGGCTGTACTCTTCAAACATATAGTCGACCACCCTTTTCCTGTAGAGAGCGGACAGGTCTGTAAATATCAAAGGAATGTCCAGTTTTTTCGCCACCATTCTGGCCACAGAGTAGTCCTCCTCCCAGGAGCAGTCCCCGTGGAGAGTTCCTGTTGTATCGTGCCAGTTCTGCATAAACATGGCAAACAGTTCATGGCCCTCTCTTTTAAGTAGAAGGGCTGCCACGCTTGAATCGACACCTCCTGAAAGACCAACTGCTATTCTCATATATCAATAAAAAAGGGGCAAGCTGATTATATCGCACCGCTACAACCACCTGCCCTTGCTTCCTTCCGGACCTGGGGGAGTTCAGTGGGAGCTGGTCGTATAAGAC